>JBFHJY010000240.1:0-1788 GCA_041595655.1 Azoarcus sp. | reverse complement strand
CTTTGACCGCTGTCCCACTGGTGCACCGACGCGACGTGGACCACCTCGCTGCTGGAAACGTAGCTGTAGCACGTATTCGTCACCACCGGGCTGGGGTTGGGCGCCTGGCCGTTGATCATTGCAATCACGGCGGCTGCGCAGACCTTTGCCTGCTGATTCGCCATGTGGCCGGACTTCGGCATTCCCGGGGCCGAGAGCGTTGCATCACCCAGGACATGCACGTTCTTTGCCACTTTCGATTCGCAGCTGCGCCAGTCGACGTCGCACCAGCGGTCGTTGTGGGTGATCAGGCCCGCCTTTACCGCGATCTCTCCGGCTCGATGCGGCGGAATGACGTTCAGCACATCGCCTTTGATGGTGTCGAACTCTGTGCGCACGCTCATTGCGGCGCCGTCCACCGCAACGACCCGAGCCTGCCCCCGGTACTCGATCATGCCCGGGTACAGGTCTGCCCACGCTTTCTTGAAGAGCGGTCCCTTTGAGGTCACGTCCGGGTTCGCGTCGAGCGCGAGGATCTTCGAGCGCGGCTTCGCGACCTTGAAGTAGCTCGCCACCTGGCTGATACGCTCGTACGGGCCCGGCGGGCAGCGGTACGGCGCAGGCGGAATCGCGATCAGGTAGACACCGCCGTCCGCGATGCGCTCGAGCTGCGCTCGCAACTCGACGGTCTGCGGACCCGCCTTCCAGGCGTGCACCACGCGGCGCGACTGCATCGCGGCAGCGTAGCCGCCGATCTGGTCGTACATGAAGTCGATTCCGGGAGATACGATCAGCCGGTCGTAGGACAGATCGCCGCCACGCGAGAGCCGCACGACGCGCTTGGCAGCGTCCACCGCAACGGCGTCGTCGTTCACGACGCGTACCCCGAGCCGGCGCAGGCCGTCATAGCTGCGCTGGGTCTCCTCGATCTTGCGATGGCCCCCGATCACGAGGTTCGACATCGGGCAGGACGTGAATCCAGTTTCGCGATCGACCATCACGACCTCGATGCCGGGATCCCACATGCGAATGTAATGCGCGGCCGTTGCGCCGCCGAAGCCCGCGCCAATCACTACCACGCGCCCCTTGGACGCCCCCATGCCCGCGCAGCCGGCGAGCGACAATGCCGTCGCCGCGCCCGCAACTTTGAGAAAATCGCGTCGCTTGAACTGTTCCATGTGGTCCCCCTATCGCTTTGCCGGCAGCGCCGAGAAGTAGTTTCCCAGCACTTCGATCTGCTGGTCCGTATAGCCCTTGGCGAGCTGGTGCATGATCGTCGCCGGCTTTGCGCCGCTGCGGAATTCATCCATCTTGCGAATCAGGTCCGCCTTCGACATCCCGGCCAGCGGCTCCATTCCGCCTACGCTGCGTCCGTCAGTGCCGTGGCAATTGGCGCAGGTCGCCGCAAGGCTGCGGGCAACCATCCTGTCGTCTGCGGCTGCGGCCAGCGGCGTCGCGCAAGCAGCCGCAACGGCGATCATCGTGCAGAGTTTCATCGGCAAGCCTCCTGTCGGGAGTGGTCGAACTACGGGAACTGAAAAAGTCTCTTCGTACTGGCGGTAGCCGTCAAGCCCTGCAAGATTGCTTCGGGTCATGAAAACAGAAAAAAAAAGGCCGCGCTCTCGAGCGCGGCCTTCATTGTGAGCGTAAGCGGGTTTAGGCGACCGTCGCCGGCTCCTCCTCGAAGCGCAGAACGACCTTTTCCGCGTCCTCGACGTCAATGGTGACCTTGCCGCCCTGCACCAGGCGCCCGAACAGCAACTCGTCAGCAAGCGCACGACGCACCGTGTCCTGAATCAGGCGCGCCAT
>JBFHJY010000239.1:0-2069 GCA_041595655.1 Azoarcus sp. | reverse complement strand
GCAGCGTGTGCGTCCGCATGCGGACGAGGTGGTGTGCCTGCACGCGCCGCCGCAGTTCTCGGCGGTCGGGCAGTTCTACCGGACCTTCGGCCAGGTCGAGGACGACGAGGTCGTCGCCATGCTCGCGGCCCGTCAGGCCCGCGGCACGCCTCCGCCAGCCTGAGTCTG
Organism: Azoarcus sp.; assembly: GCA_041595655.1. GTDB lineage: Bacteria > Pseudomonadota > Gammaproteobacteria > Burkholderiales > Rhodocyclaceae > Pseudazoarcus. Next base: position 1,901 of record JBFHJY010000239.1, on the reverse strand, counting down.
CGCCATGCGGCCGATCTGACGGTCGTGCAGCCTTGCGAACAGCAGTTGTGCCGCGACCGCGCCGCACAGCGCCAGGAGCATGTCCCACTGCGCATCCCACACGTCGCCCTGCGTGCCGAGAAAAGCCACCGAACCGTCGGCCCACAGCACGGCCGTCAGCCATTCGATCAGTTCGTAGCCCGCGCTGATGCCGAGGCAGCTCAGGCTCACCACCACGAACAACCATTTGCCCGGCCGCAGCGGCGAGGTGCGCAGCAGCAGCTCACGTGCGACGATGGCTGGCGTCGCGCCCTGGAAGAAGTGGCCGATGCGGTCATACGGGTTGCGCGCCAGATCCAACCATTCCTGCAAGGCGAAACCAAGCGGCACGCGGGCGTAGGTATGGGCTCCGCCAAGAATCAGGATCAGCGCGAACACCGCAATCAAGACGTAGCACAGCGAGGTCAGCGGGAAGCGGCGCGCGCTCGCCAGCAGCAGCGGCAATGCGATGAATACCGGCATCACCTCGGCCAGCCAGACTGCCCGGTCGTACGGGGCAACGGCGCTGGAGATCAGCGCTGCTATGACGGCGGCCAGCAGGGCGATACGCAACATTGCGGAAGCTCCGGACTGCGATGACGAGTGAGTGTATGTTTGAGATGGATCAGAAGTCGTGTCGTTTGTCGGGGGTACAGTGAAATCAGGTTGTTGATCTATAGATCAGTAATCTATGATCAATGAAAATGAATTGCGTCGATTCGATGCCTCACGGGGGACTGCTATGAAGAATCCGACTGTTTCCGGACGTGCCGGCGAAGCCGGGGTGGATTCCACCCGTCGCCGATTGCTGCTTGGTGCATCGGCGGCGCCGCTGGTTGCCGGCAGCGGTATCGCGATGATGCCGTCGCGGACCGAGGCCGCGCTGAAGACTTCGGCGCGCATCGTGATCGCCGGTAGCGGTTTGGGTGGGCTGGCCATTGCCAGCCGCCTGTCGCGCGAGCTGGATGGCGCGCAGATCACCGTTGTCGACCGCAAGGAAGAGCACAACTATCAGCCCGGCTACACGCTGGTGGCGACGGGTGTGTGGGACGTCGCCAAGGTCAGTGACCGCAACGCCGACCTGATGCCGCAAGGCGTCGAATGGGTGCGCGAGATGGCAGCCGAGTTCGACCCCGAGGCCAACGTGGTGGTGACCGACAGCGGCCGGCGCATCGACTATGACTATCTGGTCATTGCCACCGGCCTGACGATGGACTTTGATGCCATCGAGGGCATGGATGTCTCCGCCATCGGTCGCAATGGCCTGGCCAGCGTGTATCCCAGCCCGGACGCGGCGCAGGCGACCTGGCGTGCCATGGATGCCTTCCGTCAGAAGGGCGGTAACGCGCTGATGACGCTGCCGGCCACGGCCCTCAAGTGTGCCGGCGCGCCGCTGAAGATGACTTTCATGCTGGCTGATCGCCTGCGCCAGGCCGGCACGCGCGAAGCATCCAGCATCCAGTTCCACTCCGCGCTCGGCAACGTCTTCAGCGTGCCACGCATCAACGAGGAGGTGCTCAAGCGCTGGGACGCGCTGGGCATCGATGTGGAGTTCAACAGCAAGCTGGTCGCAGTCGACATCGGGGCGCAGCGCGCCACCGTGATCAGCCCGGAAGGCGAGCGCAGCGAGATCGACTACGACTTCATCCATGTCGTGCCGCCGATGCGTGCGCCGGACGCCGTCAAGAACAGCGCACTGGCATGGCAGGAGGGTGGTTTTGCTGCCGGCGGCTGGCTCGAGGTCGATCCCAAGACCCTGCGCCACCGTCGCTTCCCGAATGTCTTCGGGCTGGGTGACATCAACGGCACGGCCCAGGGCAAGACCGCCGCCACGGTGAAGAAGAGTGCTCCCATCGTCGCCCCCAACCTGATCGACGGCATCG
>JBFHJY010000238.1:0-2376 GCA_041595655.1 Azoarcus sp. | reverse complement strand
GACCCAGCCGGTCAGTGCCTGGCCCGCCTTCACACCCTCGACCACGATCGTGCCGACCGAATCACCATCCTCATGCACCACAAAATGAATCATCTTCGTCTCCTTACCGGTCACGTCCATTCGGACCGCAGGGGCATCCTATTACCCACATTTATTCATGTCAACCAATTCATCTAGATGACTTGCATGAATCCACTCACACAGCGTCGGCTCGATGCCCCGGAGAGGTTCAACCGGTCATCAGCAATCGTCGGATCTTGCTCGCCAACCGCTTGATTCCTGAGCGCCAAGAGCCGGACGACACGCGCTTTGTTATCATTCGAGGCAGGTCCCGCACTATGGCGAACCCCGCACTTCACGAGGCTCTTCGATGACTCAGATCTCGCTCGCAGGCATGCCGCTCGGCGCCCGGCTCTACCAGGAGGTCAAGCGCAAGATCCTTGAATCCCTGCGCGACGGCGAATGGAAGCCCGGCGAGATGATCCCCTCGGAGAAGCGCCTGGGCGAACGCTACGGGGTCAGCATCGGCACCGTGCGCAAGGCGGTCGATGAACTGGCCGACGAGAACATCCTCATTCGCCATCAGGGGCTCGGCACCTTCGTCGCCTCTCACAACCATGACCGTTACGTGTTCAGTTTCTTCCACGTGGCGGGCCAGGACGGGCGCAGGGAATACCCGCATGTCGAGCTGGTGAGCTTTTCGAAGGCGAAAGCCGACAGCGACAGCGCACAACGACTCGGTATACGGTCCGGCGCGAGGGTGTTCCGCATGACCAATCGACTGGACCTTGCGCAGCGCCCAGTCATCGTCGATGACATCATGCTGCCCGAACATTTGTTCCCGGGACTTGACGAGGGCGCCCTGCGCGAGCGCCCCGGCACGCTCTACCAGTTGTATCAGGACAGCTTCGGTGTTGGCGTGCTGCGAATCGAAGAGCGCCTCCGTGCATGCCCCGCCGATGCGCGGAATGCGGAGTTGCTCGGCGTGCCGGAGGGAAAGCCGCTGCTGCATGTCATTCGGCGCGCGCTGACTTTTCGGGACGAAGTCGTCGAATTGCGGCACTCGTTCGTAGACACCACCGATCACGAGTACTTCGCCGACGAAGATCGCTAAGCCGATGCGACTGCAGGCATCAGGCGGTCTTCCTGGCTCAGCGTCTGCGAATATTCGTGGCGCTCGGTGGATACGAAGGAATGGCGCAACTCCACCGCCGTGCCATCAATGGAAAAAGCCCTACGGACGATGTGGAGCAACGGAGTTGCCGGCGCGAGATCGAGCGCCGCAGCGAGGGAATCATCTGCCGCGGCTGCGCGCAGGCGCTCTTCGATGCGGCTGATCGAGTTTCCGAAGGCTTCCTCGTAGAGCTGGTACAGCGTTCCCTTTCGCCCTGCGACACACGCCCGATCCATGCCGGCGAAGCGCGCGGCCGGCAGCAGGATCTCGTCGACCAGCGCGGGCACTCCCTTGAGGGAAAGCCGATTACGAATACGGAATATCCGCGCACCGGGTCGAATGGCAAGCGCCCGAGCGGTGGCTGTGTCCGCCTTCTGCACGTCGAAGTCCAGCAGGCTCACGACCGGATAGGTCCGTTGTCCGTCGTGCCCGCATATGTTGAAGAAGCGGAAGAGGTAGCGACTGCGATCATGCGCCGAGACGAAGGTACCTCGCCCCTGGTATCGGACCAGCACGCCCTCGGCGACCAGTTCGTCAATCGCCCGTCGCAGCGTACCCATGCTGACGCCGAACCGATCGACGAGTTTGCGCTCGGATGGAATCGACTGCGATGGACGCCAGACTCCGGCACCCAGCAATTCGGTCAGCTCCCGCTTGACCCGCTTGTAGAGTGGCTCGTCCCGAGTTCTCCATTCCACCGCCGATACCACCACAACGCCCCCTTCGCCGCCCTGCCCGGGCAGACTCGCAATCTTCTCGATCGATCATAGCAGATCTCAGACTAACTCACATAGATGAGTTAGTTGACTAGTATCGGCTAGTGCGGCTAGGATCGAAAGGGTGCAGTCCCGGTAAAGGTCGGTCGAGGGCCGCTTTGGCGCGAGCGGTGCGGGCCGGGGCCACGCGGGGAATATCGATACGGAAACGATACGACCGATGGACAGACTGCAGGCGTTGCCTCCTCCACCGTCCTCTCCCGGCGTCCTCGGCGAGGGAACACTGCGCCGGACCGCACTCCCCTCGCTCCGACGGGCGCGCCTGGCACGTTTCGACTCGTCTTTCGGGACGGACCATTCACGAACTGGATATCGACACCATGAGTTCCCAGACCTCCGTCGCGCCCGTGCCGATGCTCGCGGGAATCCGCAAGCTGCTGCCCGGCTTCATGCTCTGCGCGGTGATCGCCGTGGCGGCCACCTTCG
>JBFHJY010000237.1:0-2593 GCA_041595655.1 Azoarcus sp. | reverse complement strand
GATTGAGGTCCTCGCGCTGGATGTTCTCGATCAGCGACATCGCCAGCGCCGCTTCGTCCGGAATCTCGCGCACCAGACACGGCACGTATTCCAGCTCGGCCAGACGGGAGGCGCGCCAGCGCCGCTCACCGGCGATGATCTCGTAGCGATCCGGGCCGACCGGGCGCACCAGGATGGGCTGCATCAGTCCCTGCGCGCGGATCGACGCCGCCAGCTCGTCCAGAGAGCCCGGATCCATGCGCGTGCGCGGCTGGTATTTGCCCGGCTGCAGGCTGTCGATGGCGAGCGTCTGCAGCTCGCCCTTTTCCTCGTCGTCGCGGTTACCGGCCAGCAGGGCATCCAGCCCGCGGCCGAGGCCTTTCGGTTTCGGTTTCGGTGGCGTCATACGTCTTTCCGGACAGTGGCGAACGGGCAGTTCACAGCGCCTTCACCCGTTCGATCATTTCCTGCGCAAAGGCCATGTAGGCCTTTGCGCCCTTGGCGTTACGGTCGAACAGCACGCCGGGAACGCCATAGCTGGGCGCCTCGGCCAGGCGCACGTTGCGCGGCACGATGGTACGAAACACCTTGTCGCCGAAATGCCCCTCCAGCTGCTCGGAAACCTGTTGCTGCAGAGTCATGCGGGGATCGTACATGACGCGCAGCAGACCGATGATCTTGAGACCACGGTTCAAGTTGGCATGTACCTTCTTGATGCTGTTGACCAGATCGGTCAGGCCTTCCAGCGCGTAGTACTCGCACTGCATCGGAATGATCACGCCATCCGCCATGCACAAGCCGTTGAGCGTGAGCAGCGACAGCGACGGCGGGCAATCGACGAGGATGAAATCGTAGTCGTCGGAGTACGGTGCGAGCAGGTCGCGCAGGCGTGTCTCGCGGCGATCGAGCTCCACCAGCTCGACCTCGGCACCGGCCAGGTCGCGGTTGGCGGGCAGGATGTCGAAGCCGCCGGTGGGCGAGGTCACGCGCACTTCCTCGAACGCGGCAATGCCGACCAGCGCATGGTAGATCGAGTGCCCGATGCTGCGCTTGTCGACGCCACAGCCCATCGTCGCGTTGCCCTGCGGGTCGAGATCGATCAGCAAGGTGCGCTGACCGGCCTCGTGCAGCGCGGCCGCGAGGTTCACACAGGTGGTGGTCTTGCCGACGCCGCCCTTCTGGTTGGCGACACAGAAGATTCTTGCCATCAGGCCCGTTCCAGGATGATCAGATGTCGCTCCGCGTCCAGCCCCGGCACCGTCAGCGGGCACGTGTCGATGATGCGCACGTCATCGGGCAGGGAGGCGAGCTCGTCCCGAGGATACACGCCTTTCATCGCCAGGAAACGCCCACCGGGCCCAAGCAGATGACGGGTGAGTCGCACGAAGTCGGCGGTTTCCGAGAATGCTCGCGAAATCACGGCATCGTAAGGCTCCTCCGGCACGACGTCCTCGACACGCGCATGGATCGGCGTGAAGTTGGTCAGGTCCAGCTCGATCTTCGCCTGCTGCTGGAAGCTCGCCTTCTTGCCGACGGTCTCGATGGAGCTGATCTGCAGATCGGGACGCGCAATCGCCAGCACGATACCCGGCAGGCCGCCGCCCGAGCCGATGTCGGCCAACCGCCTGATGCCGCCCAGATGCGGCAAGACGCTGAGCGAATCAAGCAGGTGATGGGTGATCGCCTGCGCTGGCGAGCGGATCGCGGTCAGGTTGTAGACGCGGTTCCACTTGCCAAGCAGCGCGGCAAAGGCGAGCAGGCGCGTACGCGCGTCGGGCGGGAGGTCGAGTCCGAGTTCCGCGAGGCCGCGGTCCAGCAAGGCCGCCTCGTTCATGCCGACTTCTTGTCGACGGTAGCCCGCATCAGCTCATTGCGCTTGAGCCAGACAAGCAGCAAGGAAACTGCCGCCGGCGTCACACCCTGGATGCGACCGGCCTGGCCGATGGTCTCGGGGCGGTGCTGGGCGAGCTTCTGCTGCACTTCCTTGGACAGACCGCGCACCACTGAATAGTCGAGATCGGCCGGCAGGCGGGTGGATTCGGCCTGCAACTGGCGCGCGACCTCGTCCTGCTGGCGATCGATGTAGCCCTGGTACTTGGCGGCGATCTCGATCTGCTCGACCACGGCCGGGTCGATGTCCTCGCCTTCCGGCGCGCCGGGCAGGCTCATCAGGCCGGCGTAGCTCGCCTCCGGGCGACGCAGCAGTTCGAAGAAGCGGTATTCGCGTTCCAGCGCCTTGCCCAGCACGCGCTCGGCTTCGGCCGCCGGAATGTTCGCCGGATGCGCCCAGGCGGCCTTCAGACGCGCGGTTTCGCGCTCGATGGCGTCACGCTTGCGGCAGAAGGCGTCCCAGCGCGCATCATTGACCAGACCGAGCTCGCGGCCCTTTTCGGTCAGACGCAGGTCGGCATTGTCCTCGCGCAGTTGAAGACGGTATTCGGCGCGCGAGGTGAACATGCGATAAGGCTCGGACACGCCGCGCGTGATCAGGTCGTCCACCAGCACGCCCAGATAGGCTTCGTCGCGGCGCGGGCACCACGGCTCGCGGCCCTGCGCCTGCAGCGCGGCGTTGGCGCCGGCCAGCAGGCCCTGGGCGGCCGCTTCCTCGTAGCCG
>JBFHJY010000236.1:0-2704 GCA_041595655.1 Azoarcus sp. | reverse complement strand
GGCAAGTTCGTTCATTGCAAACAGCATGTCGCGCACTGGGGCGGTGTAGGTCGTCATGGGTGTGTTCCTTGTGTTTTGCAGCCGATTGCCGAAGCAGGCCTGGCCTGTTCGCGAAGCACGCCATGCCGCGGCTTCCTGGTCGAGGAGGCGTCGGTGTGTGCCGTGTAAACAGGATTGCAGACAAAGTTGTCACCAATTTCGAGGAAATGTACTGAATCTTGTCGCGATCGCTTTCGTGCCTGCGGGCCGACTAGAATCAGTCCGTACCCGGAACACACGGGGGTGCAGGAATGAGTGAATTGGCATGACATCAGGGCAGGTTCCAGCTGTGGCTGGCGACACGAACAAACCGGTAATCAGCGACCGTCGTTATCGCGAGATGACGGCGGCAGGGCTCGATCTGCTCGATCAGGGGGTGACGGTGTTCGACCGCGACCTGCGTCTGATCGCGTGCAATCGCACCTTCCTGCGTCTGCTGGATTTTCCCGACACGATGGCCGAACCCGGGCTGCCGTTCGAGGCCTTCATCCGCTACAACGCCGAACGTGGTGAGTACGGGCCGGGTGATGTCGAGCAGCAGGTGCGCGAGCGGGTGGAGGCTGCTGGCAGCTTTCAGGCGCACGAAACCCGCCGTCGCCGCCCCGACGGCACGCTTTTGCTGGTCCGGGGTTTTCCGCTGCAGGACGATGGCTTTATTGCGCTGTACTCGGACATCACCGAACTCGATGCGAAGCAGACCCAGATCGAGCGCCAACAGGTCGAGCAGGAGGCCGCCATCGAGCGCCGCACCGCCGAGCTGACGCGGGCCAACGCCGAGCTCACCGCCGCCATCGAGGACAATCGCAGGATCACCGCGGCGCTGCGTTTCAGCGAGGCCAGGCTGCGCCAGATCACCGACACGATCCCGGCGCACATTGCCTACTTCGACAATCAGTGGATTTACCGTTACGCCAACCGCAGCTATGCGGAGTGGTTCGGCTGGACCTGCGACACGATGGCAAACATGCCCATCCGCGACGTGGTCGGGTCGCAGGTTTTCGAGGCCGTGGAAGACGCCGTGGGGCGCGCGCTCGACGGTGAAGAGGTGTCCTACGAGTATTCGCTGACCTCGCCAGATGGTCTGGTGCGCTATGCGCGCAGCACGCTCGTACCCGACATCGGGCCAGATGGCGAGGTGATTGGCTGCTTCGTTCATGCGCTGGATATCACCGAGCAGCGCCGTACTTTTGGTGCCCTCGCTCAGGCGCAGAAGATGGAGGCCATCGGTCAGCTGACCGGTGGTCTGGCGCACGACTTCAACAACATGCTGACGGTGGTGATGGGCAATCTCGCCGGTTTGCGCGAGGCGCTTCCTGCTCACCCGGTGATCGGCGAGTTCGTCGATCCGACGCTGGAGGCTGCGGAGCGCGGCTCTACGCTGATCAAGCGTCTGCTCGCGTTCTCGCGCCAGCAACCGATGGCGCCCGAGCCGGTTGAGGTCAACGAGCTTGTCCTGAGCATGGCGCGCCTGATCCGGCGCTCGGTGCCGGGCAACATCTCCATCCTCACCCAGTCGAAAACCGATCAGCTGGTCGCCATGGTCGACGCGCATCAGCTGGAGAGTGCGCTGCTCAATCTGGCGCTCAATGCGCGCGATGCGATGCCGAACGGCGGCGCACTGTGCATCGAGTCTTCGCTCGAAGCGCTGGGTCGGGCCGAGGCGGCCGACCTCGAACTGCCGCCCGGCAGCTATGTGCAGATCGCCGTGAGCGACAACGGCATGGGCATGGACGGTGCGACCGTTGCCCGCGTGTTCGAGCCTTTCTTCACCACCAAGAAGTTTGGCATGGGCAGTGGTCTGGGCATGGCCATGGTGTACGGCTTCATCAAGCAGTCCGGCGGTGGCGTGCGCATTCGCAGCCGCCAGGCGGTCGGTACCACGGTGGCGCTGATCCTGCCGTGCGCAGCGCGCCCCGCCGTGACCTTGCACCTGGATGCGCCTGCTGCGGTCGGGATGGATCTCAAGGACCGTCTCGTGCTGCTGGTCGAGGACGATGACGACGTGCGCAAGGTGGTGCGAAAGCAGCTGGCTTCGCTCGGGTGCACCGTGCTGGAGGCGGAAAGCGGCAACGAGGCGGCCGACATGGTGGAGAACGTCGCGTCGATCGCGCTCGTGCTGTCCGACGTGGTCATGCCGGGCGGCATGGACGGACGCGCGCTGGCGCGTTTCGTGAGACGCTTCCGTCCCGATCTTCCGGTGGTGCTGATGAGCGGTTACGCGAGTTCGGAGCCGGGGCGCAGAGGCGATGACGACGTCCCGATGCTGGACAAACCCTTCAGCCGCGATAAGCTTGCGGCGGCGCTCACATCCTTGGGGCGCTAGACGGGTACATCGACAGAAGAAAATACGGGGGCTGGATGCAGGTCAAGGATAGCGTGCTCATCCATGTGGTCGAAGATGACGCAACTGTTGCACGACTGATTGAAGGCGCCCTGCAGCGTTTTGGTTATGAGTGCGAGGTGTTTCGAACCGGCAGTGATTTCCTGCGCCGGCTGAGGGGGCAGCAGCCCAAGCTGTGCATTCTCGATCTCGGGCTGCCGGACATGGATGGCATGGAGGTCTTGCAGCAGGTGCGCGCGCGGCATCGCTTCGGACTGCTCATCGTCACCGGCCGGACCGATACCTCGGACCGGGTGATGGGGCTGGAACTGGGGGCGGACGATT
>JBFHJY010000235.1:0-2753 GCA_041595655.1 Azoarcus sp. | reverse complement strand
TGGCCTTGCCGACACCGGCAGCCGCTTGCGGGCTGCGCATGAAATCATCGGTAGCAGGCGCACGCTGGCCGGCAATCTCGTCAAAGGCGTGCGAGTGCGCCAGATACGTCCCGTCGTTGCGCGCCAGCAGCGCCAAGTCACGGGCATCCGGCAGGATCCGGTAAAACGCCTCGGACAGGTATTCCGGCGCAAGGGCCAGATTGACCGTCCCGTCAAAACGACCGTCGCGCAGCAACGGCCGGCTGAAGAACACCGACCATTGTTGTGACGTGCGCGCCATCAGCGGAGGGCTGATCGCCAGCTGCGAATCATGCGCGCCGACATGGGCGGTGAAGTGCGCGCGATCCCCGACATAGATCGGCTGTTCCAGCACCCCTTTTTCGGCCAGGCTGCCAAAGCGCAGGAAGCCTTCACGGTCAGCCACCGTCGCCTGCACCAGCGCGCCCGGCGGCAGCATGTCATCGGCCATGCGCACCGCTTCGAGCATGCCGGCTGCGCCATGTTGCACCCAGGTCTCGGCCAGCGTGCGCGACATGTAGTCGAGGTCCGACACCAGCATCTCGACCTGCAGGGCCATCGCATGGGCCAGCTGCGCCGCGCGCAGTTGGACCCTCGCCTCGGCCCCCTCCAGCCGCCGCTCGTGGTCGCGGTTCAGCAGGGCCCAGTGCGCCGCAAGCGCCAGCACCGCCGCCAGCAACGGCAACGCAGCCCACCATCGCCAGCGCGAAGAGGGCTTTGCGGTCGGCACTGCGGTCGATGCCGACGGGCGGGCGACGGAAAGCTTGGCCATCGAAGGTCCGGACGTGAATTGCCGGGCCAGTATCACGAAAGCCGGGCAGATCGGCAACCGCTAATACAGGCTGCGTCTGCGGCTGTCCGCTGAACCGGACCCCCCGTGCTGCGGTCAATACAAGGCCAGCTCCATCTGCCCGGCCGACAAACGATTTCCTGACGCCACTTGCCCCATCCTTCTCGCCGTTCGTTCACTCACGGAGCCGCAATGAACCCGCAACCAGCCCGCGCCATCGTCACCATCAGCCTCATGGCCGCCTTCGCCGACGGCCGCAAGGACAGCGCCGAACGCGAACACGTGCGCCATGTCGCCGAATCCCTCGGTGACGCCGCCGACATCGACTTCATGAAGCTGTACCAGGACGTGCTGCTCGGCCGCGCCAGCCTCGACGCGGCCGCCGCCGAACTGGACACGCTGGAACTGCGCCAGCTCGCTTTCGAGATGGCAGTCGGCGTGGTCGAGGCCGACGGGCGCCACGACGAGGCCGAAACCGCCTTCCTGCAGCGGCTGGAAAACACGCTCAAGCTCGACCACGACCAGGCTGAAACCACCGTGCACCGCGCAGAGGAAGTCGCCGACGCGCCGGTCGCCGGCACACTGCCCGTCGAAGTCGCGCCGGTCGCGGTGACCGCCGCCGAGACGGCCGGTCCAGACCGCGCCGAACTCGACCGAACGATCCTCAACGCCGCCATCCTCAACGGCGCGCTCGAACTGCTGCCTCAGTCCATGGCCTCGATGGCCATTATCCCGCTGCAGCTGCGGCTGGTGTATCGCATCGGCAAGAGCCATGGCTACGAACTCGATCGCGGCCACATCACGGACTTTCTCGCCGCCGCGGGGGTGGGCATGACCGGCCAGTACGTCGAGCAGATCGGCCGCAAGCTGATCGGCGGGTTGCTCGGCAAGGTCTTCGGCGGGCTGGGTCGCGGCGTCGGCAGCACCGCCACCGGTGCGGCGTTCTCGTTTGCCACCACCTGGGCCCTCGGCAAGGTCGCCATCAGCTACTACGGTGGCGGACGCAAGCTCAACGCGTCCGCGCTGAAGGCCGAATTCACCGAATGGTTCGCCCAGGCAAAAGGCCTGCAGGAACAGTACGCCGGCCAGATCGCCGAGAAGGCGCGCACCGTGGATCTGGCGCAGATCACCTCCAGCCTGCGCGGCTGAAGCCGCGAAAAACCTCGTAGGTCACGATGAGCGCAGCGGTGCGACGCCGTGCTCATTACAGGCGCTGCTGTCGGATTTCGCTTGCAGCTCAACCCGACCTACGAAATACGCAAACCACGAAACCCCAAAGCAAAAGCCCCGGATTGCCGGGGCTTTTGCTTCTACCGCTGGCCGGTGGTCGTGTCGCCGAACACACCCTTGGACTCGCGCGGCTCGCAGCGCCAGTACTGCGGCGGCGCGGTCACCGTGCCGCCCAGCTTCGCCGCTGCATGCCACGGCCAGCGCGGGTTCCACAGCATGCCGCGCGCCAGCGCCACCAGATCCGCGTCGCCCTCGGCAACGATGGCCTCGGCCTGTTCGGGCTCGGTCAGCAGCCCGACCGCGATCACCGGCATCTTTACCTGCTGGCGCACCTGCCGGGCGAACGGCAGCTGATAACCCGGCCCGAGCGGAATCTTCTGCTCGGGTGACAAACCGCCACTGGAAACGTGGATGAAGGCGCAACCGCGCGCATCCAGCGCGGCGGCGAACTCCAGGCTCTGCGCCACGTCCCAGCCCCCGTCCACCCAGTCGCTGGCCGAGATGCGTACGCCAACGGGCTTGCCGGCAGGAAACACCGCACGCACCGCCTCGAACACTTCCAGCGGGAAGCGCATGCGGTTTTCCAGAGAGCCACCGTAAGCATCCTCGCGCCGGTTGGAGAGCGGTGACAGGAACTGGTGCAGCAGATAGCCGTGCGCCATGTGCAGTTCGACAGCATCGAAGTCGAGCCGCGCGGCGCGCTGCGCCGAAGCCG
>JBFHJY010000234.1:0-2820 GCA_041595655.1 Azoarcus sp. | reverse complement strand
GGATGTCGTCGTTGAGCAGTTCGTACTGCTGCGCGATCAGTGCATGCACCTCGTTGCTGACCTTCTCCAGCAGTTCGGTCGGGGTCAGGCCGTCGATGCCCGGCGCGCGCGCGCCCAGCCGGATCTGTTCCTTGATGCCGGAAACGCGGATCTCGAAGAATTCGTCAAGGTTGCTTGAAACGATGCACAGGAAGCGCAGGCGCTCGAGCAGCGGCACGTTGTGGTCGGCAGCCTGTGCCAGCACACGACGCTGGAAACGCAGCAGCGCGATCTCGCGATTGATGAAATGCTCGGTGGGATAGTTGAGGTTCTGGCGCTGGGGCAGTTTCATCGTCGTTCCGGAGGGCATGAAGGCGCACGGGTGGGCTGTATCCTGCGCGCGCGGGATTACATCCTGATGACAGGTCACGGAGCGGTCATACAGCTTACCGCAGACACCGGTACAGCGGTGCGGTCGGGGTCTGCCGGATGGTAGAATCGACCCACCAGTCACGCACGCCGACGGCGCTCATCCGAACATCATGCACGAACTGATCGCCGCAATCGACCTCGGTTCCAACAGCTTCCGGCTGCAGGTCGGCAAGATCGTCAATGACCAGATCTATCCGCTGGACGGCATCAAGGAGCCCGTGCGGCTGGCCGCCGGCCTGACCGCCGACAAGCTGCTCGACGAGGCCGCACGTGAGCGGGCGCTGGCCGCGCTGGGTCGCTTCAACGAACGTCTGCGCGGTTTTCCACCCGACTCGGTGCGCGCCGTGGCGACCAACACCCTGCGTGTGGCGAAGAATGCGCGCAGTTTCCTGGCCGAAGCCGAGCGCGTGCTGGGGGTGCCCATCGAGGTCATCGCCGGTCGTGAGGAGGCGCGCCTGATCTATGTCGGCGTGGCGCATACGCTGCCCGATCCGCATCGCCAGCAACTGGTGGTGGATATCGGTGGCGGCTCGACCGAATTCATCATCGGCAAGAGCTTCGAACCGTTGCAGCTCGAATCGCTGTACATGGGCTGTGTCGGCTACAGCCTCAACTTCTTCCCCGACGGTCGGATCGACAAGAACACCCTGCGCGACGCCGAGTTCTCCGCACGCGCCGAACTGCAGTCCATCGTGCGGGCCTATCGCGCCACCGGCTGGGAGGTTGCGGTCGGCTCCTCCGGCTCGGCCAAGGCGCTGGCCGACGTGATGGAGCAGAACGGATGGTCCCGCGGCGGCATCACGGCGGAAGGCTTGGACCGTCTGCGCGCCGCCATGCTGCGTGCCGGCAGGCTCGACCGGCTGGATCTGGCTGGCCTCAAGGACGATCGCCTGCCGGTGTTTCTTGGCGGCTTCTCCATCATGTCGGCGATCTTCCACGAGTTCGGCATCGAACACATGCTGTTCTCGGATGGCGCGCTGCGGCTGGGGGTGCTTTACGATCTGCTCGGCCGTTACCACCATGACGATCTGCGCGACGCGACCGTGGAGGCGTTCATCGGCCGTTACCAGATCGACCGGACGCAGGCCGAGGCCGTTGCCGAGACCGCCTGTCATCTCCTTGAATGCATCGTGCCCGAGGCGGGCGCCGCAGACCATCCGGATCGCAGGTTTCTGCGCTGGGCCGCGTTGCTGCACGAGATCGGCATTTCGGTGGCGCACTCGAGCTACCACAAGCACAGCGCCTACATTCTCGGCAACGCCGACATGCCCGGTTTTTCGCGCATGGACCAGGGGCGTCTGGCGCGCATCGCATTGGCGCATCGCGGCAAGCTTGCACGCATTGCCTCGCTGGAGGATGACAATCCGGACTGGCTGCTGGTGGCGTGTCTGCGCATCGCCTGCATCCTGCACCGTTCGCGCGATCGCAACGAAGTTCCGCCGATCGGGCTGGAGCGCACCGAACATGGTTTTGCCGCCATCCTGCCGGGCGACTGGTTGGCCAGCCGTCCGCTGACAGCCGCTGCGCTCGAGGACGAGCAGCGTCAATGGCTTTCGGTCGGGCGAGGGCTGGCACTGCGTTCGCGCAACGATCCTGCAACACGCCGGCACGGGCGCCGCAAATGAAGCCGGGCGAGGCGGATCCGCGCATCCACTGCTCATCCGAAGGCGGGGTCGCACGGCTGCGCATCGATCGCCCGGAAGCGCGCAATGCGCTGGATTCATCGATGCTGCACGCGCTGATCGTCGCCATCGACAGTCTGGCCCGTGACGATTCGGTGCAGGTGGTGGTGTTCGAGTCCGCCGGCGATGCCTTCTGTGCCGGCTTCGATCTGGCCGAGCTGGAGGCGGCTGACGATGCCGCGCGCCGGGCCGCCTTCATTCTGTTCAACCGTTTCGCCCGTCGGCTCCAGCGTCTGCCGCAAGCCGTGATCGCGCGCGTGCAAGGTGTGGCTACTGCCGGAGGCTGTCAGATCGTCGCTGCCTGCGATCTGGCGGTGGCGTCGTCCGACGCCCGCTTTGCCACGTCGAGCATCGGGCTGGGCCTGTTTGGTGCCGCACCGGCCGTGCCCTTGTCGCGCAACATCGGACGCAAGGCCGCTTTCGGCATGCTCTTCGGCGGCAATTTCATCGAAGCGCAGCGCGCGCTGGAGTTCGGTCTGGTCAATGAGGTGGTGACGCCGCAGGCGCTCGACGAAGCGGTGTCGGCGCTGGCGATCCGCCTGAGCAGCCAGCCGCCCGCAGCCCTGCGCGCCGGCAAGCAGTTCTTCCTGCGCCAGCTCGAAATGGGCATCGACGCCGCCTATCAGCTGTCTGCCGAGGTGATGGCTGACAACCTGCGGGACGATGAGGCCGTGCGACGCATCCGGGCGTTCCTGGCGCGGGAGCCCCTGGTCTCCGTCGTCGTCGC
>JBFHJY010000233.1:0-2853 GCA_041595655.1 Azoarcus sp. | reverse complement strand
GTGGCAACCGGAATGCGCGAGCCGACATCGAGACTCAGAGTCAGCGCCGAGCGACTGCGGCAGTTCTCCACGTAGATCATGCTGAGCTTGTCGCGTACGCCAAGGGACACCATGGTCTGGGAGAAATCGGCCAGCTCCTGCATCAGCGGGCGTGTCATCTGACGCACGTCGAGCTTGGAGATCATCGCGCTACCGAGCGCCAGGGTGGCCATGCCGAGACGGTATTTCCCCGCGCTGGGGACGTAGTGCAGGTAGCCCAGCTTGGTCAAGGTGTGCGTCAGCCGCGCGGCGGTCGACCTCGGCAGTTTGCAGGCTTCGGC
Source organism: Azoarcus sp. (assembly GCA_041595655.1). Taxonomy (GTDB): domain Bacteria; phylum Pseudomonadota; class Gammaproteobacteria; order Burkholderiales; family Rhodocyclaceae; genus Pseudazoarcus. Next base: position 2,533 of record JBFHJY010000233.1, on the reverse strand, counting down.
GATCTCCTGGTTGCCCATCAGCCGCTCGCCGGAACGAAAGCACGCCAGCACATCCAGCCCGCGGGCCAGGGCGGTGACAAAGTGGCGATCCTCCTTGGCATCGCTCTTATGCTCGCCATCGATCGCCATCACCTCTTCGTTGTTTTCCAGCGTCATGAAGACCCCTTCTGTTCGTCTGAAATCGGTGATTCTAGGCTGGCCCGGCGGCCTTGCGCGCCGCGAAGAAGCTCGCGAATGCCGACTGGGCTTCGACGCTGGTTAGGCGACGGGCGAAGCAGACCGCCTCTTCGGCGAAGGTGTTATCCAGGGCCCCGCGCTCGCGCCGGTTCAGCATGGCCTTGGTCATGCGCAGCGCCTCCGCAGGCAGCGCGGCAAGTTCGCCCGCAACGTCGCTGGCGGCGGCCAGCGCACCACCGGCGGACACCACGTCGGTCAGAAAACCGGCGCCGAGGGCCTCGGCCGCATCGAATCCGCGCGCCCGCAACAGCCAGTCCACCGCGCGGCGCATGCCCACCAGGCGCGGCAGCAGGAGGCTTGAGCCGCCCTCGGGCGTGAGGCCGAGCGCCACGAACGGCATCCGGAAGCGCGCACTGTCTCCCGCGAAAACGAAATCGCAGTGCAGCAACAGCGTCGCCCCGATTCCCACTGCCGAGCCTTCAACCGCCGCCACCACGGGTTTGCCGCAAGCAGCAAGCTGGCGCAGGAAGCCCAGCCCGGCGCTTTCTTCGTTTTCCCTCGGCTGCTGGAAATCCCTGAGGTCGTTTCCGGCGGTGAAGTGACCGCCGGCGCCGGTCAGGAGCACCACCGCTACCTGATCATCGACATCGGCGCTCGCCAATGCCTCGGTGAGAGCACTGTAAGTTGCCTTATCGAGCGCGTTCCGCACCTCGGGGCGGTTGATGGTGAGCCGCAACACGCGGTCGGAGCGATCAAGCAGCAGGGTATTCATACTGACCAGGTCTCCTGCGTCAGGGCAGCGCGCGCAAGATCGAACTCGCCGTGCAGGCGGGCCACGATCTCGCGTGCCGGCAGTACCTCGTCGATGCTGCCCACGCCCTGCCCCGCGCCCCATACGTCCTTCCAAGGCTTCACCCGATTGCTGCCGAAATTCATCGCCGACTTGTCGGCATGCGGCAGCCCGTCGGGATCCAGACCCGCGGCAATAATGCTGGGCTTGAGATAGTTTCCATGCACGCCGGTGAAGAACGGCGTGTAGACAATGTCGGCCGCCGCGCTGTCCACCAGCATCTGCTTGTATCCGTCTGCGGCATTGGCTTCCACGCTGGCGATGAAGCGGGTACCGATATAGGCAAAATCGGCACCCATCGCGCGCGCCGCAAGGATCGCGCTGCCGCTGGCGATCGCGCCGGACAGGGCGATCGGGCCATCGAAGAAGCGGCGCACTTCGCGTACGAGGGCAAAGGGGCTGAGCGTGCCCGCGTGCCCGCCGGCACCGGCGCAGACCAGGATCAGTCCATCGACGCCCGCCTCGAGCGCCTTCTCGGCGTGGCGCACATTCGTGACGTCGTGAAACACCCGGCCGCCATAGCCATGCACCGCACCCACAACATCGTTCGGCGCCCTCAAGCTGGTGATGATCAGCGGCACCCGATGCCGCACGCAGCTCTCCATGTCCGCATCCAGCCGCTCGTTCGACTGGTGGACGATCTGGTTCACCGCGAACGGCGCGACCTTGGCATGCGGATTTGCGTGACGGTAGCGCTCGAGCGCGCCACCGATCTCCTCGAGCCACTCATCGAGCTGCGATTGCGGCCGCGCGTTGAGCGCCGGGAAGGAGCCAATCACGCCGCTGCTGCACTGGGCGATCACCAGGGCAGGGTTGGACACGATGAACATCGGCGAACAGATCACCGGCAGGCTCATCTGGCCGTAGAAATCGTCAACCACTGGATGGGTCATCCAAATACTCTCCGGAACAGCATCTCAATTCGTCGCGGCCGGTCTGTGCATGCGCCACGCGGGAATCGCTCCGAGCACAAACAGTCCGGCCACCATTGCAAAACCCAGATTGAAGCCGCGGGCGGCCTCGAATCGGTGCGTGGCCAGTTCGAGCCATGCCGCCAATACCACGATGCCGAGCGCGCCCCCCAGCTGGCGGGCAAAGTTCATCGCGGCGGTGGCCGCAGAAAGTTCACTCGGCTTCGCCAGCCGCATCACGCCGCCGTTCAGGGATGGAATCAGCAGGCCCAGACCGATTCGCCCCAGCACCACCCACATCGCGACCCAGGCCAACGACACGGAGGGGCCGCACAGCGCGAGCGCAGCGCTGCCCCCGGCAAAGAACAGCAGGCCTGACACCACGACCTTGCGCACCGGCACGCGGTCGGCCAGCATGCCACCCAGCGGGAGCGTCGCGGCCAACGCGACGCCGCCGGGCAACAGCAGCAAGCCGGCCATGAATGCCGAGGCATGGAGCTCATGCTGGGCGAACATGGGGATCAGGTAGGTGGACCCGTAAAGTCCTGCGCCGTAGACAAATGCGACCGCCAGTCCAGCCCCCACCCCCGGCGCG
>JBFHJY010000232.1:0-2861 GCA_041595655.1 Azoarcus sp. | reverse complement strand
GAACTGCATCCGCTCTTGAGCGCGGAGGATGGCCGCCGCTTTGCCGAAGCGCTGGTGCAACTGCATCTCGATGTTGGTGAGGACTTCGGCTGGGGGCGCGACAACTTTATCGGGGCAAGTCCTCAGGCGAACACCCCGCACCACGCCTGGGCACAATTCTTCGTCAGATGCCGGCTGGCGCCGCAGCTGGAACGGGCGCGCTCAGCCGGCTACGGCACGGCGCTTGGGTCCGAGCTCGAACAGGTGCTGGCGCGTGTGCCTGCCATGTTCCTGGACTACTGTCCGCGCCCCAGCCTGCTCCATGGCGATCTGTGGAACGGCAACGCCGCCGTGGATGCCGGGGGCCGGCCGGTGATCTTCGATCCTGCCGTCTATCGCGGCGACCGCGATGCAGACCTGGCGATGAGCGAGCTGTTTGGCGGCTTCCCCACCGCCTTCTACGCCACCTACCGTGCGGCCTTGCCGCCGGCCGAAGGCTACGCGCAGCGCAAGACGCTCTACAACCTTTATCACGTGCTGAACCATCTCAACCTCTTCGGTCGCGCCTACCTCGGGCAGGCCGAGCGCATGGTCCGCAGTCTGGCGTCCGAGCTGCTGCGCTAGCGCAGGCGGCAAGGCTCAGAGCGGGCGGCGGATGGTCATGGCGCCACGGATCTCGCCCACCGTGTAGCCGGTGGCCTTGTCGTCGGGGTACAAGGCCTGCAGCTTCGTCCTGACCGCCGGGTCGATGTCGGTATCGCTGCCGTGGCAGGACAGGCAGAGCGCCTGCGTGGGCAAGGCCTTCATGTAGCGGTAGGACTTTACCCCGCCCTCGACGACGACTTCGCCTTTCTCCAGCGTTGCGGGCGCCTCTCCGGCCGCTGCGCGGCGGTCGAAGGCCTCCAGCGCCGCGCGTTCCCAGGCGTCGGGCACCGCCTTCGGATTGCGGTTCTTGAGACTCACGCGGCGGATATTCCAGCCGGTTTTCTCCGACGCGACCTTCGCCATCTGCGGCGCCTTGTCGCGGCACACGCCGATTGCACCCTCGGGGCCGCCCTTCGCAATCTCCTCCTGCAGTACGGCAATCAGTTTCGGCGGAATGCTGCTTGCCACCCCGCGAGCCTCGGCCAGCAGCGCAGTTTCGTCCGCCACGGCGTGGGATGCAGAAAGGGTCAGCAACACGGGAACAAGGGCGCGTAGCAGTGGATGTCGCATGGGGGGGCTCCTTCCAGACTGTGTAAATAAGCAAATCATTATGCACCTGTCGCTGCGGATGGGCCAGTGCCGGGGCCTGATGGGGGGCGCGAGCGCACACGGTCTGACAATTCTGAAGGCATGAGTCCGGGCGCTTCCCATAGGCAGCAGACCACTGATCAATGGTCTGAACCTTTCGGTTTAGAAGTGCTAGTATCGGGCGTCGTTAACGCAGATCAAGGTGGCATGCGATGCCCTGGGAAAAGTCTTTCGACGAAGACGAAGTCGTTGGCAAGGCGATGTAGGTGTTCTGGCAGAAGGGCTTTGAGCCCGCGTCCATGGCCGACCTCATCGCCGGGACGGGCATTACCCGCGGCAGCCTGTACAACGCCTTTGGCGGCAAGGAGCAGTTGTTCATCAGGGCGCTGCAGAAGTACGACAAGGAAAACCGCAGGGCACTGCTGGCCGAACTCGAATCCATGGATGATCCGGTGCAGGCCATCGCAGCGCTGTTTGACGGCATCGTCGCCGAAACCATTGCAGACACCGAGAAGAAGGGCTGTTTTCTGATCAACACGGCTTCCGATCTCGGCGCGCAAGGCGAAGAGGTCAACCGCATCGTCCGCAACGGACTGCGAGAAATGGAAGCCTTCTTCCGACGCAGCATCGAAGTCGCGCAGGCGCGCAAGGAAATTCCCGAGGGGCTCGATCCCGCAGCGACCGCCAAAGGGCTGATGGCAATGATCGTCGCCATCCGGGTGCTGGGCCGTGGCATGTGTGACGCGTCCTCGCTCAGGACGATTGCCGGTCAGGCTCAGCGCTTGTTGCGCTGACAGCTTCCACCGCTCCACCCCCGCGCTGAAGAATTGTATTGACCGATCGGTTTAAACGGCTTAAATTTAAACCAATCGATCTAAACTGTCGCTTTCAATACCGAAGTGCAGCCGCCGACCTTGCGGGGCGCGTTGCGATACACCCACCGTTCTCAACCGGTCACGGGCTCTCGCCCGGATCGCTGACCAAGGAGCTACACATGCCTGATTTTCAACTTCACGACGAAGCCACCGCACCCGAAGCCAGCAAACCGCTGCTCGCCAGATCGAGGAAGGCTTTCGGCATGATTCCGGGCCTGCACGCAGTCATGGCGGAGGCGCCGGGGATGCTGGAGGCCTATCAGACGGTTCATGAACTGTTCGTGAACTCCAGCTTTGACAGCGACGAGCTGACCGTGGTCTGGCAGTCGATCAACGTGGAGCACGCCTGCCACTACTGCGTGCCCGCCCACACCGGCATCGCCAAAGGCATGAAGGTGGACGATGCGATCACCGCTGCGCTGCGCGATGAAACGCCTTTGCCCAATGCCCATCTGGAGGCGCTGCGGACGTTCACGTTGAGTGTGGTGCGCAACCGTGGCAACGTGGATGAGGGTGCGGTGCAGGATTTCCTCGACGCAGGCTTCACCCGGCGCCAGGTTCTTGAGGTGGTGCTCGGCGTCTCGCAGAAGGTGATGTCGAACTACACCAACCATCTGGCGAAGACACCGGTGGATGCCATGTTTCAGCGCTTCGAGTGGCGCAAGGCGGCCTGAGCCCGCAGGCTTCTGACCAATACGATGCGCGGCGCTGGCCGCGCGAAAGTGAGAGACCCAATCATGACCACTCCGACTCAGAAGCTGCGGATCGACATCG
>JBFHJY010000231.1:0-2867 GCA_041595655.1 Azoarcus sp. | reverse complement strand
CGGCAACGATACCGTCTACATGGAGAAGTACCTGGAGAATCCGCGCCACGTGGAATTCCAGGTGCTGGCGGATACCCATGGCAACGCTATCCACCTGGGCGAGCGCGACTGCTCCATGCAGCGTCGCCACCAGAAGGTCATCGAGGAAGCGCCGGCTCCCGGCATCCCGCGTGAGCTGATCTCCAAGGTCGGTGAGCGCTGCGCCGAGGCCTGCCGCCGCATCGGTTACCGCGGCGCCGGCACCTTCGAGTTCCTGTACGAGAACGGCGAGTTCTACTTCATCGAGATGAACACCCGCGTGCAGGTCGAGCACCCGGTCACCGAGATGATCACCGGCATCGACATCGTGCAGGCGCAGATCCGCGTCGCCGCCGGCGAGAAACTGTGGTTCGGCCAGAATGACATCGAGTTCCGCGGCCACGCCGTGGAGTGCCGCATCAACGCCGAGGATCCGTTCAAGTTCACACCCAGCCCGGGCAAGGTCACCAACTGGCACATGCCGGGCGGGCCGGGCATCCGTGTCGATTCGCATGTGTACGGCGGCTACACGATTCCGCCGCACTATGACTCGATGATCGGCAAGCTCATCGCCTACGGCGACACCCGCGAGCAGGCCATCCGCCGCATGCGCATCGCGCTGTCCGAGATGGTGGTGGAGGGCATCAAGACCAACGTGCCGCTGCACCAGGAGCTGATGTTCGACAGCCGCTTCGTCGAAGGCGGCACCAGCATCCACTACCTCGAACATCGCCTCGCCGAGCGCGGCGACCTGAAGCACGGCTGAACCGTCATGTGGATTTCGGTCACGCTGCAGGCCGAGGCGGATCAGGCTGAAACCCTGTCCGAAGCCTTGATGGACGCCGGCGCCCTGTCGGTATCCATCGAGGACGCCGACGCCGGCACCGAGGCGGAGAAGCCCCAGTTCGGCGAACCGGGGCACCTGCCCACCTCGCTGTGGGACCACAGCCGCGTGGTCGCACTGTTCGGCCCCGACACGCCGCTCGAGCGCGCGCTGACCGAAGCCACTGCGGCTGCCGGACTGGACGCCGTGCCGCCGTTCACCTGCGAGGAGGTGGGCGAACAGAACTGGGTGCAGCTCACGCAAAGCCAGTTCGACCCCATCCGCATCACCGATCGGATGTGGATCGTGCCGTCCTGGCACGAGGCTCCGGATGACGGCGCGATCAACATCGAGCTCGACCCCGGCATGGCCTTCGGCACCGGCTCGCACCCCACCACCCGGCTGTGCCTGGAATGGCTGTGCGAAGCGGTTACGCCCGGCGCCACGGTGCTCGACTACGGCTGCGGCTCGGGCATTCTCGGCATCGCCGCGGCACGCCTCGGCGCCGGCGACGTACTCGGCATCGACATCGACGAGCAGGCCGTCGAGGCTGCGCGCGACAACGCCACACGCAACCACGTCGAGATGCGCCTGCAGCACTCCGGCCAGCCGCTCGACGAACAGTTCGACATCGTCGTCGCCAACATCCTGACCAACCCGCTCAAGCTGCTCGCCCCGCTGCTTGCGGCACGTATCCGGCCCGGCGGACGCATCGCCCTGTCCGGCGTACTGGTCGAGCAGGCCGACGACGTCATCGCCGCCTACGCGCCCTTCGTCGCACTTGAGGTTGGCGCCACCCACGAAGGCTGGGCCAGACTGCAGGGACAGCGGCCGCCCGCAGCATGATCATCACGCGCTGCCCGGCCTGCCTCACCGCCTTCCGGGTCAGCCCGGAACAGCTCGCCCAACGGGACGGCCGCGTACGCTGCGGTCACTGCTATCGTCCCTTCGACGCCCGCAGCAACCGCATCGCCGACGATGCGCTCGACGAACCGCCCTGCCCTTCGGTCATGCACAGTCGCCGCACCCGGAGTGCTGCGCCAGCGGCGCTCGAAGCGACTGCCGGCGAGCCGTTCGCGCGCCCCCAACCGGCGGCAGAGTCGGATCACTCCGCCCCCCACTTCGAGGCCACGACCCCGCACGAAGACGCGCACTCCGGGACGCCCGAAGACTCCGAACCGCTCACCGACACCCGCTGGCACCGGGTCCGCGAAGCGGACGCGGCCGAACACGAACAGCCTTGCGACGATGCGGACGACGCCTCACCCGCAACTGCACGATGGAACGATGCGTCGGACGAAGACCCTGAGCCCGAAGACGGCCCGTCCGTGGAAGCTTGGCGCGAACAGGCCTATGCCCCTGCCACCGCTCCGGTACGCCACCGCTGGCTGTGGGCGCTGTGCGTCGGCATCCTGCTCGGCATCCTCGGCGCGCAGGCCAGCTACATCTGGCGCGAACCGATCACGCGGCAATGGCCACAGTTGCGCCCACTCTATCTCGAAGCCTGCGCTCGCCTGGGCTGCAGCGTGCCGCTGCCCCGCGTAGCGGGCGAGCTGGTGATCGAACACTCCAACATGGAGTTCAGCGCTCCCGGCAGCGCGTTCTACGAACTGCACGGCGTGCTGCACAACCGTGCGCACCACCCGCAGCAAGTGCCGCACATGGAACTCACCCTCAGCGACACCGACGACCAGCCGCTGATGCGCCGCGCGCTGGCGCCGGCGGAATGGCTGCCAGAGGATTTCGACATCGAGGCCGGCATCCCCGCCGACACACGCATCGAATTCACGCTGCCGTTCTCGGCACCGAAACTGGAGGGCGTGACCGGGTTCAGGGTGGTGGCCTTCTACCCTTAGGAAGCACTCAAGCAAGACCAGCGGGACGCAGCAAAAGGCGCGTTGCGCGGCGCTCGCATCGCCATGACGGCAGGAACAAGAAGGCGGCCTTGCGGCCGCCTTCTGCTGGTCAGCGTGTCACACGCGTCGTACGTCCGTCGCGCACCACCCTCACCCGCTCGCCGGGTGCG
>JBFHJY010000230.1:0-2942 GCA_041595655.1 Azoarcus sp. | reverse complement strand
TGCTGGCGGATGAGCCCCTTTCAGGGGCCTCCGCCAGACGAGACTCAGGTCGCGAGATCGCCGGCGATGTAGCTCGACAACTGATCAATGGTGGCCTGTTGCTGGCTGACGATGCATTTCACCATGTCGCCGATGGTCACGATGCCGGCGATCTTGCCGTCTTCGACAACCGGCAGGTGACGAAAGCGGTTTTCCGTCATGGTCTGCATGACCTCATCGACCGTGCACGACGGCGTGACCGTGCGCGGGTTGGCCGTCATCAGCTCGCGGATTTTTACATCGCGCGACACCAGCCCCTTGAGCACGACCTTGCGTGCGTAGTCGCGCTCGGTGAAGATGCCCATCAGGCGCTCGCCCTCGATCACGAGTACTGCGCCGATATCGTGTTCCGCCATCATCCGCAACGCGTCGAGCACGGAGCTGTCGGGCGGCACTGCCATGGCCTTGTTGCCCTTCTGGGCAAGAATCTGTCCTACGGTAGTCGTCATCTCCGGGTTTCCTCCTTTGGGTCCGTACAGCTACTCGCCTTCATGGGCGATTCTTTCTAATTCGTCATAGCTTGAGATGTTACGCGCAAGCTTGCAAGGCAGGGCGAACCCTGATGCGACGCCGCGGCTCAGATCTCGAGGTTGTCGATCAGTCGGGTCACGCCAAGCCTTGCTGCTGCAAGCACGACCAGCGGATCGTTGGCATGCACCGGTGGCTGAAGGTCTGCGCGGTGGCGAATGGCAACGTAGTCCGGCTTCCAGCCACGCGCTGCGAGCTCGCTCATCGCCTCGGTTTCGAGCTTCAGGAAGTCGTGGTCGCCGCTGCGTACCGCCGCGCTGATGCGTGTCAGCAGCCGGTGAAGGGCAGGCGCTTCGGCGCGCTGCTCGGCCGTCAGGTAGCCATTGCGGGAGGACAGCGCGAGGCCGTCGGCGGCACGCACGGTCTCACCGGGCACAACCTCGACCGGCAGCGCCAGTTCGCGCACCATGTTCGACAGCACCATCAGCTGCTGGTAGTCCTTCTTGCCGAACAGCGCCACGTCGGGCTGCACGATATTGAGCAGCTTCAGCACCACGGTGGCGACGCCGCGGAAGTGTCCCGGACGGAATTCTCCGTCGAGAATCGAGACCTGGGCCGGCGCGGGATCAACGTGATAGTGCTGCACCTGCGGATACATCACCTTCTCGTCGGGCGCGAACAGGTGCCTGACCCCTGCAGCCTCCAGCTTTTCGCAGTCGGATTCGAGCGTGCGCGGGTACTTGTCAAAGTCCTCGCTGGGGCCGAACTGCAGTCGATTGACGAAGATGCTGGCGATCACGCAGTCGGTTTGCGCGCCGGCCTGACGCATCAGCGCGATGTGTCCCTCGTGCAGGTTGCCCATGGTGGGCACAAGGGCGACACGGCCGGCTTTGGCGCGCGCCGCGCGCAGCGACTCGATCGTGGTGTGAATCTGCATGTTGTTAACCTCTCGATGTCCGCGGGCGGAGTGCTTCAGTAGCAATGCTCTGCTGCGGGGAAGCTGCCATCCTTGACTGCAGCGACGTAGCGGGTGACGGCCTCGTCGATACTGCCCGCGCCGACCATGAAGTTGCGCACAAAGCGGGCCGTCTTGCCCGGGTAGACTCCGAGCAGGTCATGCAGCACCAGGACTTGGCCATCGCATGACGGGCCGGCACCAATGCCGATGGTGGCCATCGACTTGAGAATGGAGGTGATCTCGGTGGCCACCGTCGCCGGCACCATTTCCATCACCATCAGGCCGGCTCCCGCATCCTCGAGCGCGCGCGCGTCAGACTTGAGGCGTTCGGCGCCGGCTTCGTTGCGGCCTTGAACCCGGTAACCGCCCAGTTGATGGACCGATTGCGGCGTCAGACCGATGTGAGCGCATACCGGCACGCCACGTTCGACCAGGAAATGCACCGTTTCGGCCATGAACTCGCCACCCTCGAGCTTGACCATCTGCGCGCCGGCAGCCATCAGCCGCGCGGCATTGCGCATGGCCTGTGCCGGGCTCTCGTGGTAACTGCCAAAGGGCATGTCGGCCACGATGAACGGACGGTTGCATCCACGTGCGACGCATTCGGTGTGATACACCATGTGATCCATGGTGACCGGGAGGGTGGATTTCTGGCCCTGGAGCACGTTGCCGAGGGAATCCCCAATCAGCACGATGTCCACGCCACAACGCTCCACCAGGGCGGCGAAGCTTGCGTCATAACAGGTGAGCATGGCGATCTTGCGGCCTTCGGCGCGCATCTTGCCCAGCTCGAACAGGGTGATCGGTTTGTTGTCCTGGAGGTAGCTCATCGTTCGCTCCTGAAAGGAGGGCGCAGTTTTCACCAAACTGGTGCAATGCACAAGCAGGAATTGAACGTGCGGTGCGTCCGTTCAGCCCGCGTAGGCGAAAAACTCGCGGTAACTGCGCATGTTGCGCAGGCGGTCGACCAGCAGTTCGAAGTCAGCCTCGTTATCAACCGGATTGAGTATGTCAGCATCGACGACGAACAAGGGCGCGTCTTCGTACTGGTAGAAGAAGCGCGCGTAGTGGCCGGCAACACGTTCGAGGTAGGCTTCGGTGATGCGCCGCTCGGCCTCCATGCCGCGCTTGCGGATGCGCTCGACCAGGGTGTCGGCGCGTGCCTGCAGGTAGATCACCAGATCCGGCTTGGGCGGTGCGGCCGGTTTCATCGCGTCGAACACGCGCTGATACAGCGCACGCTCTTCGTCGGTGAGGTTCAGGCTGGCAAAGAGGGGGTCTTTCTCAAGCAGGAAGTCGGAGACGATGCGCGGGGCTTCGGCGTCGTCCTGGGGCAGCGCGGCGAGCTGGTCGATGCGCTGGAACAGGAATGACAGCTGGGTCGACATCGCCCAGCGCACTGCATTCTGGTAGAAGCGCGCCAGGAAGGGATTGGCTTCGGGCTGCTCGAACAGGGTGTTGGCCTGCAGATGCTCCG
>JBFHJY010000229.1:0-3008 GCA_041595655.1 Azoarcus sp. | reverse complement strand
GTGCTCCATCCATGATCCGGAGGCCGGTCTGGACTACGCGCGGCGGCTGAAGAAGGTCGCCGACGAAGTCGCCGACACCATGCTGATCGTGATGCGGGTGTACTTCGAAAAGCCGCGAACGTCGGTGGGCTGGAAGGGTTACATCAACGACCCGTACATGGACGACTCCTTCCGCATTGACGAAGGCATGGAGAAGGCACGCCGCTTCCTGCTCGACGTGAACGAGATCGGCCTGCCCGCCGCCACCGAAGCGCTGGACCCGATCGCGCCGCAGTACTACGGCGACCTGATCGCGTGGACCGCCATCGGCGCGCGCACGTCCGAGTCACAGACCCATCGTGAGATGTCCTCCGGACTGTCCACCCCGGTCGGCTTCAAGAACGCCACCGATGGCGACCTGTCGGTAGCCACCAACGCCATCCTGTCGGCCTCGCATCCGCACAGCTTCCTCGGCATCAACGGCCGCGGCATCACCAGCATCGTGCGCACGCGCGGTAACCGCTATGGCCACGTCGTGCTGCGCGGCGGCGGTGGCCGCCCGAACTACGATTCGGTGTCGATCAAGCTGGCCGAACAGGCGCTCGAGAAAGCCAAGCTACCGCAGAACATCGTCGTCGACTGCTCGCACGCCAACTCGTGGAAGAAGCCGGAACTGCAGCCGCTGGTGATGAAGGACGTGGTGCACCAGATCCGCGAGGGCAACCGTTCCATCGTCGGCACCATGGTCGAGAGCTTCATCGAGGCCGGCAACCAGTCGATTCCGGCCGAGCTGTCGCAGCTCAGGTACGGCTGCTCGGTCACCGACGGTTGTGTCGATTGGGACGCGACCGAAGCCATGCTGCGCGATGCGCACCGCGTGCTGAGCGAATCGGGCGCGCTGCGGAGTCGCCTGGGATGAACCTCGTCGTGCAGGGCGCCCCGCTCGCGCCCGACACGCTCGAAGCCCTGCGCGCCGCGGCCGGCGCCACCGCCGTCACCGCGCTCGGCCCGCAGGCCTGCCGGCTCGACAACGCCCATCACACGCTGCCGCTGGCCGCGCTGTGCCGCGACATCGGACTGGACTGCTGCGCCACGCTTGAACGCCGGCTCAGCGACTACGGCCTGTTCGTCACCGACATGGACTCGACGCTGATCGACATCGAGTGCATCGACGAGGTCGCCGACCTGGCCGGCGTCAAGACCGAGGTCTCGCGCATCACCGAAGCCGCCATGCGCGGCGAGATCGATTTCACCGAATCCCTCACACGCCGCGTCGCGCAACTCGAAGGCCTGCCGGAGAGCGCGCTGGCCGAGGTGTATGAGCGTCGCCTGAAGCTCAACCCGGGCGCCGAGACGCTGATCGCCGCGCTCAAGGGCGCCGGCATCCATACCGTGCTGGTGTCGGGCGGATTCACCTTCTTCACCGACCGCCTCAAGACCCGCCTGGGCTTCGACGCTGCCCACGCCAACGCGCTGGAAGTGATCGACGGCAAACTCAGCGGTCGCCTCAGCGACCCCATCGTCGACGCCGCCGCCAAGGCCGCCGTGCTGCGCGACGCGCGTCACCGGCTCGGCCTGATGCAGGAGCAGACCATCGCCATCGGCGACGGCGCCAACGACCTGCTCATGCTGCGCGAGGCCGGCCTGGCCATCGCCTTCCGTGCCAAGCCCACACTGCGCGCAGTGGCCGATGTGTGCCTCGACCACGCCGGGCTCGACGGCATCCTCATGCTGCTCTCCTGAGCGCCACGCGGCATCCGCGCTGCGTTTGATCCTCGTCAAAGCTGCTCCATCCGGACTGGCATCCCCGCCCACGTTGTCTAGATTGATTGCTGCAACATCCGCTGCGGATCACGTCGGAGCGCACCGCTGCGGACCACGATCATGGCTCCGAGGAAAGGGACAACATCATGGCACTCGTCAAACGCGACGCCTTCCGCGACATGGAAGACTTCTTCGACCGCTTTTTCCGTCACTCCGGCCTGCCGGTGTCGACCGGTCGCGAATCACTCGCCACCGGCGACTGGTCTCCGCGCGTCGACATTGCCGAAACGGACAAGGAATACCTGGTGAAGGCAGAACTGCCGGACGTCACCAAGGACGACATGCACGTCTCCGTCGACAACGGTGTGCTGACCATCCGCGGCGAGAAGAAGCAGGAGAAGGAAGAAAAAAACAAGAAGTTCCATCGCATCGAACGCCACTACGGCAGCTTCAGCCGCAGCTTCACGCTACCCGACAACGTCGATGCCGGGGCGATCAAGGCCAGCTTCAAGGACGGCGTGCTCAATGTCAGCCTGCCCAAGACCACCAAGAAAGCCGCCAAGGCGATCAAGGTGGATGTCGCCTGATCAGCGTCCGGGAATGCCGCAGGGTGCGATTGCCGCAAGGCGTTGCGCCCTGACTCTCTGCACCCCCCGGCACCCGGCGTCATGACACGCAGCCGACCCTGATGCCGTAGGCGCGCCTGCGGGCGGCGCTTGTCCGGCCTACGCGAGAAACGCAGAATCCGCGCGCGGAGTGCTCAATCGAGCCGCCGCCGGAACATCAGCGTGTCGGCGTCCGAGGCCTCCGGCACGAAGGCATAGCCCTCGGCATCGAAGCCCTTGAGCCCCTCCACGTCCGTCACACGGTTCAGGATGGCGTGGCGCACCATCAGCCCGCGCGCGCGCTTGGCGTAGAAGCTGATGATCTTGTACTGCCCGTTCTTCCAGTCCTGGAACACCGGCGTCACGATGCGCGCCTTGAGCTTCGCCGGCTTCACCGACTTGAAGTACTCGTCCGACGCCAGATTCACCAGCAGCGGCGTCTCGCCGGCCTGCTCGCGCTCGGCGATCACCCCGTTCAGCGCCTCGGTGATGCGCTCGCCCCACCACGCATACAGCGTCTTGCCGGCCGGAGTCTGCAGCTTCGTCCCCATCTCCAACCGGTAGGCCTGCATCAGATCCAGCGGCCGCAACACGCCGTACAGGCCGGACAGGATGCGCAGATGCTGTTGCGCCCAGTCCAGATCCTTCTCCGCCAGCGAC
>JBFHJY010000228.1:0-3097 GCA_041595655.1 Azoarcus sp. | reverse complement strand
GTGCGTGACGACAATGGCCGACAGACCCAGCTCGCCGACCAGCCGGCGCAGCAGATCGAGCAGGCGCGCCTGCACCGACACATCCAGCCCGCCGGTGGGTTCGTCCATGAACATCAGACGCGGGCGGGTGACGAGGTTGCGGGCGATCTGCACGCGCTGCTGCATGCCGCCGGAGAAGGTTTCGGGCATGTGGTCGATGCGGTCGAGATCGATCTCGACCTGCTGCAGCCAGTGGCCGGCCTGTTCGCGGATCTGGCCGTAGTGGCGCTCGCCCACCGCCATCAGGCGCTCGCCGACGTTGCCGCCGGCCGACACGCCCATGCGCAGGCCGTCGCGCGGGTTCTGGTGCACCAGGCCCCAGTCGGTGCGCAGCAGCAGGCGTCGCTCGGCCTCGGACAGCGCAAAGATGTCGCGCATCATGCCGTCGCGGCCGCGGTATTCCACCGTGCCGGCGGTGGGTTCGATCTGCGTGGCGAGGCACTTGAGCAGCGTGCTCTTGCCCGCGCCGGATTCGCCGACGATGCCCAGCACTTCACCGGGGTAGAGGTCGAAGCTCACGTCGGTGCAGCCGACGTGCTTGCCGTAGCGGTGTTCGAGGCCGCTGACCTTGAGGAGGACTTCGCTGTTCATGGCCTCGCTCACGATGCGACCCTCCGCATCGGCTCCGCATCCTCGGCTTCGGCCCGGCGCTGCGTGCAGTGGTCGGTATCCGAACACACCATCATGCGTGTGTCGGCGTCGTCGGTGATGATCTCGTCGAGAAAGCTCGTCGTGCTGCCGCACAGCGCGCAGGGCTGATCCCAGGTCTCGACGTGGAAGGGATGGTCGTCGAAGTCCAGGCTCTTGACCCTGGTGTAGGGCGGCACGGCATACAGGCGCCGTTCGCGCCCGGCGCCGAAGAGCTGCAGCGCGGGGTTGCGGTCGAGCTTGGGGTTGTCGAACTTGGGGATGGGGCTGGGGCTCATGATGTAGCGCTCGTTCACCGTCACCGGGTAGTCGTAGGTCTTGGCGATGCGGCCGTGGCGTGCTACGTCTTCGTACAGCGACACGCGCATCACGCCGTATTCCTGCAGCGCGTGCATGGCGCGCGTCTCGCGCTCGCTCGCCTCCATCCAGCGCAGCGGCTCGGGGATGGGCACCTGGAAGACCAGCGTCTGGTTTTCGCTCAGCGGCGTTTCGGGGATGCGGTGGCGGGTCTGGATGACCGTGGCCTCCCGCGTGCGCTCGGTGGTGCGAACCCCGGCCGTGCGCGCGAAGAAGCGGCGGATGGACACCGCGTTGGTGGTGTCGTCCGCGCCCTGGTCGATGACCTTGAGTACGTCCCGCTTGCCGAGGATGGCAGCCGTGATCTGGATGCCGCCGGTGCCCCAGCCATACGGCAGCGGCATCTCGCGCGAGCCGAACGGCACCTGATGGCCGGGGATGGCGACGGCCTTGAGCAGGCCGCGGCGGATCATGCGTTTGGTCTGCTCGTCGAGGTAGGCGAAGTTGTAGCCGGGCTCATGCATGGTCGGCGGTCTCCTGTGCGCAAGGGGCGGACGTGGCCTGGGCGACGGCTTCGCGCAGCGCGCGCACCATCGCCAGTTCGGACTGGAAGTCCACGTAGTGGGGCAGCTTCAGGTGCTCGACGAAGCCGGTGGCCTGGATGTTGTCGCAGTGGTAGAGCACGAACTCCTCGTCCTGCACCGGCGCCTCGGCGGCTTCGCCCAGTTCGCGACCACGCAGCGCGCGGTCCACCAGCGCCATGCTCATGGCCTTGCGCTCGCAGTGGCCGAAGGTCAGTCCGTAGCCGCGCGTGAATTGCGGCGGGCGCTCGGCCGAGCCGTGAAACTGGTTGACCATCTGGCATTCGGTGACGGTGATGTCGCCCAGCTCGATGGCAAAACCCAGCTCTTCCGGCACGAATTCCACCGCCACCTCGCCGAGCCGGATCTCGCCGGCAAAGGGGTGGTTGCGCCCGTAGCCGCGCTGGCTCGAATACCCCAGCGCGAGCAGAAAGCCCTCGTCGCCGCGCGCCAGCGCCTGCAGGCGCACGTCGCGATCCACCGGGAAGCGGAAGGGCTCGCGCGTGAGGTCGCCGACCGGCTGCGTGTCGTCGGCCACTTCGGGTTCGATCAGCTCGTCGTTGCCGAGGAGATCCGCGACGCGCGGCATCGAAGGCGCGACCGGTTCGTCGGCCAGCGTGGCGGGCGGCACTTCGCCGCCGGCAGCCAGCGTGAAATCGAGCAGGCGATGCGTGTAATCGAAGGTCGGCCCGAGGATCTGGCCGCCCGGCACGTCCTTGAAGGTGGCCGAGATGCGGCGGCGGATGGCCATCTGCGCGGTGTCGATGGGCTCGCTCGCGCCAAAGCGCGGCAGCGTGCTGCGGTAGGCGCGCAGTAAAAACACCGCTTCGATCAAATCGCCGCGCGCCTGCTTGATGGCGAGCGCGGCCAGATCGCGGTCGTAGAGCGAGCCCTCGGTCATCACGCGGTCGACGCTGGCGGAGAGCTGCTGCGCGATCTGTTCCAGCGTGAGTTCGGGCACGTCCGCATCGCCGCGGCGCTCTTCGGCCAGCCAGCGGTGGGCGTTGTCGATGGCGCGTTCGCCGCCTTTTACCGAGACGTACATGGCTCACTCCGCAAACTGTGGATACGGGTGGTGCGCGGCAGACCGGCGACGCGCTGGCCGCAGGTCAGGAACACATCCAGCCCGCGTGGGAAGAGTTCGGCCAGGTGCATGCGCTCGGCGATGCGGTCGGTGTCGAAACCGGCCACGCCGAGGCGATGCTGGCGCTCGATGCCGGGGCCGGTCAGTACCAGCGGGCCGTCGGTAAAGAGGTCCTCGACCTCGACGATCAGCGTGGTCGAGTCTTGCGGCGCCTCGTTGCTGCCCAGCGAGAAGCTGTCGAGCGAGAGCAGATTGTCGAAGCCCCTTGCGAAGGCGAAATGCGCGCGGCGCGGGTCGTCGACAATCGCGCAGCCGCAGTGGAAACGCAGGAAAGCTGCAGCCTCTTGCGAAGCGGCGTCGAGCCACACCGGCGTCTCGAAATCGACCAGCGCCAGCGCAATGGCGGCGCTCGCAGCGCCGAGGCCCGGTACGCGCTCGGGCAGGCCGG
>JBFHJY010000227.1:0-3128 GCA_041595655.1 Azoarcus sp. | reverse complement strand
GGCATCGAAGAGTTCGACCGAGTGCTGGGTGGCGGACTGGTTGCGGGCGGAGTGGTGCTTATTGGCGGCGACCCCGGCATCGGCAAATCCACGCTTTTGTTACAAGCGCTGTGCCATCTCGCCGCGACGCATCCAGTGGTGTATGTCAGCGGCGAAGAGTCCGGCGAACAGGTTGCGTTGCGGGCTCAGCGCCTGCAGTTGCAGGCAGGCGAACTGCAACTGCTTGCGGAAATCAACCTGGAACGCATTCTTGATACGCTCAAAACGGCTGCGCCCAGGGTTGCGGTAATCGACTCGATTCAGACCGTGTACTCCGAAAGTCTGCAGTCGGCGCCGGGCTCGGTCGGGCAGGTGAGGGAGTGTGCCGCGCAGCTCACACGTTTTGCAAAGCAAAGTGGGACGACGCTGATTCTCGTCGGACATGTCACCAAGGATGGCACCTTGGCCGGTCCGCGTGTGCTCGAACACATCGTCGACACCGTGCTGTACTTCGAGGTGGACAGTCATTCGAGATTCCGCCTCGTACGGGCGTTCAAGAACCGCTTTGGCGCAGTCAACGAACTCGGCGTATTCGCGATGACCGATCGCGGCCTGAGGGGAGTCTCCAATCCGTCAGCGCTGTTTCTGTCGCAGCACGCAGAGCAGGTCTCTGGCAGCTGCGTACTCGTCACCCAGGAAGGTACACGGCCCTTGCTGGTCGAGATTCAGGCGCTGGTCGATGGCGCGCAGAGTCCAAACCCCCGCAGGCTTTCGGTGGGGCTCGAACAGACCCGACTGGCGATGCTGCTTGCGGTCATGCACCGGCACGCCGGTATCGTCTGCTTCGATCAGGACGTGTTCGTAAACGCAGTCGGCGGCGTTAAGATCACCGAGCCTGCGGCCGATCTTGCGATCCTGCTCGCCACGGTCTCATCCTTGCGCGACCGGCCGCTGAAGCAAGGGCTCGCCGTGTTTGGCGAAGTCGGCCTTGCAGGCGAGATCCGTCCCGCGCCTCGCGGGCAGGAGCGACTGAAGGAAGCGGCAAAGCTCGGATTCGACACCGCGATCGTGCCCAAGGCAAACATGCCGCGACATCCGATCGAGGGAATGGAGATCCATGCAGTGGAGCGCATCGATCAGGCGCTGGACGTTGCGAAGGGCCTGAGTGAGTGATTGCCTGGCAGGAAGCAGGTGTTGGTTTGCAAAGAATGTACTTAAGTTTACATAATACACATTATGGTTGTTATGATTCAGAGCGCAGAGCACGTTGCAGCAGAAAAATGCGGCATTTGCTCCGCACTCCTTTCGCGGTGACAATCGCCACCCACTTACGAGTACCGAATCCCCAGCATGAACCCCGCGCCGTATTCTCCGCCACCCCCCGCGCCATTGGCTTACGTGCATGTCGACGCGTCGATGCTGGTCGTGGTCAAGCCCGGTGGTCTGCTGTCGGTTCCCGGGCGTGGCGCGGACAAGGCTGATTGCCTGGTCTCCCGCGTACAGGCGGATTTTCCCGATGCCCTGATCGTGCATCGCCTCGACATGGAAACCTCCGGACTGATCGTGCTCGCTCGCAATGCGGTGGCGCATCGGCGGCTGAGCGTGATGTTCCAGGCACGCGAGGTTCATAAGCGCTACCTCGCAGTCGTCGATGGACTGCTTGCCCGCGACGAAGGAATCCTGGACTACCCGTTGATCGCTGACTGGCCGAATCGCCCGCTGCAGAAAGTGGATTTCGATCTCGGCAAGCCATCAACGACTCACTACCGTGTGATTGCACGCGATGGCGAGGCCCTTGTGACACGGGTTGAACTCGCGCCGATCACAGGGCGTACGCATCAGCTCCGGGTGCACATGCTGACCCTGGGTCACCCGATTCTCGGTGATGCACTCTATGGCGCGCCCAAAACAGACAAGGCTGGACGCCTGCTATTGCACGCATCCAGCCTTGCGTTCAAACATCCGGATAGCGACGCCCAGCTCCGTTTCGCGAGCGAACCGCCGTTCTGACGGGTTATTGACTCCCGGGCGTCCTTAGCCCGCAGGCTGAAGATTCGCCAGTTTGCCCCCACTCGCAGGCTTCTTGGCGTAGCGAGAGATCGCCAGATCGTCGTGGCGGATCGCCGGCTGGCGGCCGGTGATGACATCGGCCAGCAACTGCCCCGATCCGCATGCCATGGTCCAGCCGAGGGTGCCGTGCCCGGTATTGATAAAGAGGTCGGGGTAGGCGGTTGCACCGACGATCGGCGTGCCGTCCGGTGTCATTGGCCTCAGTCCGGTCCAGAATTCCGCCGCAGCAAGGTCGCCGCAGCCGCCAAAAAGGCTGCCGACGACCATTTCAAGGGTCTCGCGGCGGCGGGGATTCAAGCCGAGGTCGAAGCCGCCGAGTTCGGCCATCCCCCCTACCCTGATCCGCTGATCGAAACGCGTAATTGCCACCTTGTAGGTTTCATCGAGCACCGTCGAAACCGGCGCGGCGCTCTCGTCTGCGAGCGGGATCGTCAGCGAGTAACCCTTGAGCGGATAGACCGGGAGGTCCAGCCCCAGGGGCGCGAGCAGGTTGCGCGAGTAGCTGCCGAGGGCCAGCACGTAGCGGTCCGCAGAGAGGACTTCGTCGCCGACGCGAACGCCGATGATGCCGCCACCGCCGGTCAGGATTTCGTCCACGGAGACGCCAAAGCGGTATTCGACACCCAGGTCGCGGGCCATCTCCGCAAGCCGGGTGGTGAACAGCTGGCAATCACCGGTTTCATCGTTGGGCAGGCGCAATCCGCCGACGAGCTGGGCATCGGCCCGGGCAAGCGCCGGCTCTGCGCGAATGAGCCCGTCGCGGTCCAGCAGTTCGTAAGGAACACCAAACTCTTCGAGCACGCTGATGTCCTGGCGAGCGGCCTCCAGCTGTGCGGCGGACCGGAACAGTTGCAGCGTGCCCTTGCTCCGCTCTTCATAGTGCAATCCGGTATCGCTGCGCAGTGTGCGCAAGGTGTCGCGGCTGTACTCGGAGAGGCGCATCATTCTTGCCTTGTTCTCGGCATAACGCTCGGCGGTACAGTTGCGGAGCATTTCCATCATCCAGCGCAACTGAGACAGGCTGCCGTCGGCGCGAATCGCGAGTGGCGCATGACGCTGAAAGAGCCACTTCAGGGCCT
>JBFHJY010000226.1:0-3176 GCA_041595655.1 Azoarcus sp. | reverse complement strand
CGCACATCTCGTGCATCAGGCGCGGCGCGACGTTGGCGGTGACCGAGATGGCGCCATGGCCGCCCAGCAGCAGGAAAGCAGCCGTGGTCATGTCGTCACCGGTATACAGCGCGAAATCGGCCGGCGCACGCTCAACCAGGTCGCAGGCTCGGTCGATGCTGCCGGAGGCGTCCTTGATGCCGATGATGTTCGGAATCTGGGCCAGACGCAGTGTGGTGTCGTTGGACATGTCGGCCACGGTGCGGCCGGGCACGTTGTACAGCACCATCGGCAGATCGACCTTCTCGGCGATGGTGCTGAAGTGCCGGTAGAGACCTTCCTGCGTCGGCTTGTTGTAGTACGGCACGACCGACAGATGGGCATCGGCGCCGACGCTGGCAGCGTATTGCGCGAGTTCGATGGCTTCGGCCGTCGAGTTGCCGCCGGTACCGGCGATGACCGGACGGCGACCGGCGGTGTGCTCGACGGCGACGCGGATCAGCTCGCAATGTTCGTCCATGTCGACGGTCGGCGATTCACCCGAGGTGCCGACGATGACGATGCCGTCCGTCCCCTGCTCCACGTGCCAGTCGATGAGGGACCGCAGCCGCTCGAAATCGAGGCGACCGTCCTCGTGCATGGGGGTGACGATGGCGACCAGGGAACCGGTAATCATGGGGGCGGGCTGCGGAAGGGGGATCAAAGTGGCAATTCTACCTGAAGCCGGCCGCGCGACCAGTCCCGTCTGAGGACTTTGCAACGCCCCGGGCAAGCCCTTGTTTGCACCGTCCGATCGCGGCGATCTGCATGACCAGAAGAAACACTCATCAGAGGTCGGCCAGCGCACGCACGTGCGCGACGGCCGCACGACCGAGCGCCGACAGCGCATAGCCGCCCTCGAGCAGCGACACGATACGCCCGCCACAGCAGCGCGCAGCAAAGCCGCGCAACTCATGCGTGGCCCAAGCGTAATCATCCTCGACCAGGCCACAGGAGGCCATGTCATCCTCGTAATGCGCATCGAAACCGGCCGAGATGAAGATCATTTCCGGCGCGAAGGCTTCCAGCGCGGGCAGCCAGCGCTGCTCAACCACCTCGCGGAACTCGGCGCCGCGCAAGCCCGCCTTGACCGGCACGTTGGCCCAGTGGGCCGGCACATCGTCGGTGCCGCTGTACGGATAGAACGGATGCTGGAAGATGCTGGCCATCATCGCGCGCGGCTCATCGCGCAGGATGTCTTCGGTACCGTTGCCGTGGTGCACGTCGAAATCGACCACCGCGACGCGCTGCAGCCCATGCGCCTCGAGCGCGTGCAAGGCAGCGATCGCCACGTTGTTGAGCAGGCAGAAGCCCATCGCACGACCACGGCTGGCGTGGTGACCGGGCGGGCGTACGGCGCAGAAGGCATTCTCCGCCTGACCGCCGATCACCAGATCGGTGGCCAGCACGCCCGCCCCTGCCGCATGCAGCGCGGCAGTCAGCGTATGCGGATTCATCGCGGTGTCGGGATCGAGATGATGGATGCCCTGCTGCGGGACACTGTCACGCAGTTGCGCCAGATAGGCCGCATCGTGTGCGCGCAGGACCTGTTCGTCGCTGGCGCAGGGCGCGTCGTGAAAATCGAGATAGGCGTCGATGCCCGAGGCGATCAGCCGGTCGTTGATGGCGCCGAGCCGGGCCGGGCATTCCGGATGATGCGCGCCCATGTCGTGCAGCGCGCAATCCGCGTGGGTGATGAAGGCGGTCGCCATGCGCGCGCTCCTGAACCGTTCGAGATCTTGGGTGGTCTATTATCGCGCCATGCCTGACGCCAGCCAAACCCCCTCTGCCCACATCGAGCGACTGCTCGCCGCCGCCAACGAGATCATCCTCGGCAAACCCCAGCCGCTGCGCCTGACGCTGGCCTGCCTGCTGGCGCGCGGCCATCTGCTCATCGAGGACCAGCCCGGGGTGGGCAAGACCACGCTGGCGCACGTCTTCGCGCGGCTGATGGGGCTGCACTTCCAGCGCATCCAGTTCACCAGCGACCTGCTGCCGGCCGACATCACCGGCGTGTCGATCTTCGACCGCGAGACCAGCGCCTTCCGCTTCCACCCGGGCCCGCTGTTCGCGCAACTGATCCTCGCCGACGAGATCAACCGCGCCACGCCCAAGACGCAAAGCGCGCTGCTCGAAGCGATGGAAGAGCACCAGGTCACCGCCGACGGCGAAACCCACGCCCTGCCCGACCCCTTCTTCGTCATCGCCACCCAGAACCCGACCACCCAGATCGGCACCTTCCCGCTGCCGGAGAGCCAGCTCGACCGCTTCCTGATGCGCATCCGGCTCGGTTTTCCGGGACGCGACGCCGAACGGGCGCTGCTGATGGGGGAGGATCGCCGTGCGCTTCTCGAGCGCACGCCCCCGGCCATCGCGCCCGAAACCCTGTGCGCACTGCAGCAGGCTGCGCGAGCGATCACCGTCGCGCCGCGCCTGATCGACTATGTGCAGTCGCTGCTCGCCGCGACGCGCAACGACGCCGATCTGGCCGGCGGCCTCAGCCCGCGCGCCGGCCTCGGCCTGCTTGCTGCCGCCCGCGCCTGGGCATTGATCCTCGGCCGCGATCACGTCCTGCCCGAGGACGTCCAGGCCATCTTCCCGCATGTCGCCGGCCACCGCCTGCACCTTGCGGCCGACGGACGCAGCGCCACACCGGCGGTGATCGCCCGCCTCCTTGGCAGTGTCGCCGTGGACGGATGAATCTCGCCGACCGCCTCGAGCGCATCCCGGAAGGAGCCAGCCGCTGGTTCGGCACGCGCCGCCCGCACGAGCTGCCGTTCACACTGACCCAGGGGCGAATCTACGTACTGCCCTCCGGCGCCGGGTTCGGCTTCGCGCTGGCGCTGCTGGTGATGCTGATCGGCGCCATCAACTACAACCTCAGCCTTGGCTACGGACTCGTCTTCCTGCTCGCCGGGTTGGGCGTGGTCGCCACCGTGCAGGCGTTCCGCAACCTGCTCGGCCTGCGTGTGCTGCGCATGCACGCCGAACCGGCCTTCGCCGGACAGCCGGCAATGCTCCAGGTAGCGCTTGAGTTGAAACGAATACAGGCTTCGCTCCAGAAAGGTAGAATCTCTCGTAAGGACTTCATTGATGGGAGCCGTATACAGTTTACGTTCTACACAATGCAGATAGTGAGACACGATACGGGCAAGGGG
>JBFHJY010000225.1:0-3186 GCA_041595655.1 Azoarcus sp. | reverse complement strand
GAACGCCTCAACCACGTCAGCTACATCATCGACCGCTGCATCGAGTTCGTCGACCAGGTCTACGTGCCCGACCTGACCGCCATCGCGAGCTTCTACAAGGACTGGCTCCATGGCGGCGGTATCTCCTCGCTGTCGGTCATGTCCTACGGTGACATTCCCGACCGCGCCAACGACTACTCCGCGTCCAACCTGCTGCTCCCGCGCGGCGCCATCATCAACGGCGACCTGTCGAAGATTCACGAGATCGATCTGCGCGATCCGGATCAGGTGCAGGAGTTCGTCACCCACAGCTGGTACAGCTATCCGGACGAGACCAAGGGCCTGCACCCCTGGGACGGCATTACCGAGCCCAACTTCGTGCTCGGCAAGAACACCAAGGGCACGAAGACGCGCATCGAGTCGCTGGACGAGGAGGGCAAGTACTCCTGGATCAAGTCGCCGCGCTGGCGCGGGCACGCGATGGAAGTCGGCCCCCTGTCGCGTTACATCATCGGCTACGTGCAGAACAACCCGGAGTTCAAGGAGCCGACCGACAAGCTGCTGACCGATCTCGGCCTGCCGCTGCAGGCCTTGTTCTCCACGCTGGGACGTACCGCTGCGCGTGGCCTGGAGGCCTCGTGGGCGGCGCACAAGATGCGCTACTTCTTCGACAAGATGATGGCCAACATCAAGGCGGGCGATGAGTCCACCGCCAATGTCGACAAGTGGGACCCGTCGCGCTGGCCAGCCGAGGCCAAGGGCGTCGGCTTCACCGAGGCACCGCGCGGCGCGCTTGGGCACTGGATCCGCATCAAGGACGGCAAGATCGACAACTATCAGGCCGTGGTGCCCACCACCTGGAACGGCAGCCCGCGCGACGACAAGGGGCAGATCGGTGCCTTCGAGGCGTCGCTGATGAATACCCCGGTGGCCAAGGCCGACGAGCCTCTCGAGATCCTGCGCACCCTCCATTCCTTCGATCCCTGCCTGGCGTGCTCGACGCATGTCATGAGCCCGGACGGACAGGAGTTGAGCAAGGTGAAGGTGCGCTGAATCCCACGCTTCGACGGCTTGCGCCGCTGCCGCTCAAGCGGCGCGGTCGTCGGGAAAAGGAGAACGACATGCTGGCAGAACAAGATGCATTCGAGGCCGAGCGTCAGGCGCGGCTGGTCAAGGCCGTCTATGTGTATGAGGCGCCCTTGCGGCTGTGGCACTGGGTCAATGCGCTGGCCATCACCGTGCTGGCTATCACCGGCTATTTCATCGGGCAGCCGCTGCCGTCGGTGCCGGGCGAAGCGAGTGCGAATTTCCTGATGGGCTACATCCGTTTCGCACATTTCGCAGCAGCCTATATCTTCGCCGTCGGCTTTCTTGGCCGGATCTACTGGGCCATGGTGGGCAACCACCACGCCCGGCAGATCTTTCTGGTGCCGGTGTGGAGTCTGAAGTGGTGGAGCGAGGTGTTCTACGAACTGCGCTGGTACCTCTTTCTGGTTCGCGAGCCAAAAAAGTACGTCGGCCACAACCCGCTTGCCCAGCTGATGATGTTCCTGTTCTTCACCATCGGGGCGGTGTACATGATCTGCACCGGCTTCGCGCTGTATGGCGAAGGGCTGGGTGAAGGCAGCTGGGCGGATTCGATGTTCGGCTGGGTCATCACGGCAGTGGGCGGCAACAGCCTGCAGGTACACAGCTTCCACCGGCTCGGCATGTGGGTCACCGTCTGCTTCGTGATCGTGCACGTCTATGCTGCCATCCGCGAGGACATCATGAGCCGCCAGAGCCTGATTTCCACCATGATCTCCGGCTGGCGGATGTTCAAGGACTGAAGCCCGTCCTGCCTTTCGCAATGATTTCGCGCCTTTCCCCTTTCGTCTCTCTCTCCTCATGATGACGATCGTTCGCGCGGGCTCCGGCCCGCGCATCTTTTTGCCTGTGGTTCGCGGCCCCGCCAGGGCGCCCACGCATCCGGGGCGCTTTCTCGAAACCCGCTTCATGCGCCCGGCTGGTATCTCGCAGGATGCGCTGGCCCGGGCGCTTGGCGTCTCGCGTCGGCGGGTGAATGAGCTGACCCGCGGCAGGCGCGCCTTCACGCCAGACACTGCGGTGCGTCTGGGCGTCTTCTTCGGTACCGACCCGCTGCTGTGGATGCATCTGCAGGCTGCGTGGGATACCCATATCGCGTGGCGCAGCCTGTGCGGCGCGGTTGATGGATGAATGCCGAAGTGGAAAGCAGGTTTGCGATTTGATGTAAAGCTGATCGACGCAACCTCAGTCTGCGCTTCCACATTGCCAGCCGGATTTCCTTCAAGTGATTGATTATGCGTTGATTCATGCGCGCGCCCCGGGCTGGCACGGCACATGCAACTGTAACCCCACTCGTTACACCCGGAGCCGGCATGCACACACAGTCCAGTTCAGTCCTGATTCTTGGTATCGGCAACCTCCTGTGGGCTGACGAGGGCTTCGGCGTGCGCTGTGTCGAGGCGCTTGATGCGGCCTGGCAGTTCGGTGCCGAGGTGACCGTGATGGACGGCGGTACCCAGGGCCTGTACCTGCTGCCGTATGTCACTGAAGCCCGCCGCCTGATCGTGTTCGATGCGGTGGACTATGGCCTCGAGCCGGGCACGATGCGCCTGGTCGAGGACGGCGAAGTGCCCCGCTTCATGGGGGCGAAGAAGATGAGCCTGCACCAGACCGGCTTTCAGGAGGTGCTGGCCTCGGCGCAGATGCTCGATCGTCTGCCCGAATCCATGCTGCTCATCGGCGTGCAGCCGGTCGAGCTCGACGATTTTGGCGGCAGCCTGCGTGCTGTCGTGCGCGCCTGTATCGAGCCGGCGGTTGCACATGCGGTGGCGCGCCTGCGCCGCTGGGGCGTGAGTGTCGAGCCCCGTGCCGACGCGGTGCTGCGGCTCAACGACGTTGCGCTCGCCATGGATGCCTACGAAGCAGGTCGCCCCCCGCCCGAGGCGGCCTGCAGGCACGGCGATCTGCGTTTTGTCACGACCTCAGGGGAGGCCTGAGATGTGTGACGGCATTCCGCTGCAGGTGCAGCGCATGGAGGGCAGCGTTGCGCTGTGCACCGGCCTCGATGGTGCCGAGCACCGCATCGACACGCTGCTCGTGGGGCCGCAGGCCGAGGGCGTCTGGCTGATGACGTTTCTCGGCGCGGCACGGGCGGTGATCGATGGTGCCGAGGCGGCCCGG
>JBFHJY010000224.1:0-3214 GCA_041595655.1 Azoarcus sp. | reverse complement strand
TACTACCGCTGGGAGCAGTGGCTGTTCAAACGCTTGTACGAAAAGGGCCTGATCTACAAGCGACTCGGCACCGTGAACTGGGACCCGGTGGACGAGACCGTGCTCGCCAACGAGCAGGTCATCGACGGCCGCGGCTGGCGCTCGGGCGCGCTGGTCGAGAAACGAGAGATCCCGATGTACTACATGAAGATCACGGCCTACGCCGATGAGCTTCTGGCCTCGCTCGACGACCTGCCGGACTGGCCCGAGCAGGTGCGCACGATGCAGAAGAACTGGATCGGCCGCTCCGAAGGCGTGGAGATCTCCTTCCCGTATGACGAAGCCAGCATCGGCAAGACCGGCACGCTGAAGGTATTCACCACCCGCGCCGACACGCTGATGGGCGCGACCTACGTCGCCGTGGCCGCCGAACACCCGCTGGCCGAACAGGCCGCCGCGAACGATCCGGCACTCGCTGCCTTCATCGAGGAATGCAAGCGCGGCGGCGTGTCCGAAGCCGACATGGCGACGATGGAGAAGATGGGCATGGCCACGCCGCTCTCTGTGCGCCATCCGCTGACCGACGAGTTGCTGCCGGTGTGGGTCGCCAACTACGTGCTGATGGGCTACGGCGAAGGCGCGGTGATGGCGGTGCCGGCGCACGACGAGCGCGACTTCGCCTTCGCCCACAAGTACGGTCTGCCGGTGAAGATGGTGGTCGGATCGGACAGGTACGCCGACGTCGCAGCACCTTGGCAGGACGCCTATGCCGAGCACGGCACGCTCGTGAATTCGGACAAGTACGACGGCCTGGACTTCCAGGGTGCGGTCGACGCCATCGCCGCCGACCTCGAAGCCAAACAACTCGGCAACAAGCGCGTGCAATACCGCCTGCGCGACTGGGGCATCTCGCGCCAGCGCTACTGGGGCTGCCCGATTCCGATGATCCGCTGCGACTCCTGTGGTGACGTGCCGGTGCCGGACGAAGACCTGCCGGTGGTGCTGCCCGAGAACGTCGAGATCACCGGTCGTGGCTCGCCGCTGGCCAAGATGCCCGAGTTCTACGAGTGCGCCTGCCCGTCCTGCGGCAAGCCGGCACGTCGTGAAACCGACACCATGGACACCTTCGTCGAGTCGTCCTGGTACTTCCTGCGCTACGCCTGCCCGGACGCCGACGCCATGGTGGACGAACGCGCCAACTACTGGGCGCTGGTGGATCAGTACATCGGTGGCATCGAACACGCCATCCTGCACCTGCTGTATTCGCGCTTCTTCACCCGGGCGATGCGCGACTGCGGGCTGGTGGATGTATCCGAACCCTTCACCCGGCTGCTGACGCAAGGCATGGTGGTGGCCGACACCTACTATCGCGAGGACGAGGCCGGCCGCAAGCAGTGGTTCAACCCGGCCGAGGTCGCAGTCGAGCGCGACGACAAGGGCCGCGTGACCTCCGCGCGCGCCCCCGACGGCGCTGCAGTGGTCATCGGCGGCACCGAGAAGATGTCGAAGTCCAAGAACAACGGCGTCGACCCGCAGGCTCTGATCGACCGCTACGGCGCCGACACCGCTCGCTTCTTCATCATCTTCGCCGCGCCGCCCGATCAGCAGCTCGAGTGGTCGGACTCCGGTGTCGAAGGCGCCTTCCGCTTCCTGCGCCGGGTGTGGAATTTCGGTCACGCCTACGCTACGCAGCACCGCGCGCAGCTGGCAGGCGGTGCGCCGGAACTGCCGGCCGCGCTGGCCGACGTGCGCCGGGAGATCCATCTGAACCTCAAACAGGCCAACTTCGACTTTGCCAGACATCAGTTCAACACGGTCGCCTCGGCCACCATGAAGATGCTCAACGCTCTGGAAAAGGCGCCGCAGGGCGATGCAGCCGCGCACGCTGCGGTGGCTTCGGAAGGCTTTTCCATCCTGCTGCGCGTACTCGCGCCGATCACGCCGCATCTGGCGCACACGCTGTGGACGGAGTGCGGCTTCGCAGGCAAGCTGCTCGACGCGGCCTGGCCCGAGCCGGACGAGAATGCGCTGCGTCAGGACGAAATCGAACTGATGGTGCAGGTCAATGGCAAGCTTCGCGGCAGCATCCAGGTTGCCGCCGATGCCGACCAGGACACCATCGAGGGCATCGCGCTCGCCTCGGAAGCCGCGCAGAAGTTCATGGATGGCAAACCACCGCGCAAGGTCGTGGTGGTGAAGGGCCGCCTGGTCAATATCGTCGTTTGAGGACAACGCGCATGCCCGCAAGCACCTCCCGTCGCAGCCTGATCCTGGCCGGCCTGTCGGCCGTCGCGCTGTCGGCCTGCGGCTTCAAGCTGCGCGGGCCGCAGAGCATGGCCTTCGAGACCATCCACGTCGGTCCGCTCTACGGCGCACAGGGCGGTGAACTGCGCCGCCAGCTCGAGTACAGCGGCACCACCCGCGTGGTGCAGAATCCGGCGGAGGCACAGGTCCAGCTGCATGTCCTGCGCAACGATCGCAACCGCGAGATCCTGTCGCTGTCGGCCGACGGCTCGGTGCGCGAATACGAGCTCGAACGCATCCTGATCTACCGGGTACTCGACGCCGCCGGCAAGGAGCTCCGCCCGGCCAGCACCATCCGCGTACGTCGCGAATACAGCTTCGACGATTCCCTGATCCTCTCGGCGAGCCGCGAAGAAGTGCTGCTGTACGAGGACATGGAACGCGACATCATCAACCAGCTAGTGCGCCGGCTCGCCACCGTCCGTCCGTGATCCTGCGCCCGGAACAGCTTCCCGCTCACCTCGAACGCCCGCTCGCGCCGCTCTACGTCCTGCATGGCGACGAGCCCCTGCTCGTGCTCGAAGCGGCCGACGCGATCCGCGCCGCAGCGCGCAAGCAGGGCTTCGATGAGCGCGAGACGCTGGTCGTCAGCCAGGGCTTCAAGTGGGACCAGCTCACGTTGGCCGCCGGCAACCTGTCGCTGTTCGGCGGGCGCAAGCTGATCGACCTGCGCATCCCGACCGGCAAGCCCGGGCGCGATGGCGGCGACGCCCTGCAGCGCCATGTTGCCGGGCTGGACGGCGACACGGTAACGCTGATCACCCTGCCCGCGCTCGACTGGGCCACGCGCAAGACCGCCTGGTTCAAGGCGCTTGAGGCGCCGGGCGTGGTGCTCGAACTCAACGCACCCGAACGCGAGCGCCTGCCGGCCTGGATCGCCGCCCGACTCGAGCGCCAGCAGCAGAAGGCCAACCGGGATGCACTGGATTTC
>JBFHJY010000223.1:0-3261 GCA_041595655.1 Azoarcus sp. | reverse complement strand
CGGGCGCACATCGCGAACGGGTCACGCTGCAGGCCGCGATGAACGTAACGCCGCCGTCGCAATTCGCTTCCCTCATCGCGACCTGCCGAGCTACCCGTCTTCCTGAAACACCTGCCCGTCCTCCAGCCGCACCGCGGTGAGCTTGCCGCCCCACACGCAACCGGAATCGAGCGCGATCAGACTCGGCTCGCGATGAAAGCCCAGTGCCGACCAGTGGCCGCACACCACGGTATGCGTCTTCCAGGCCGCATGCGGAATGCGGAACCACGGCACACTGCCGGATGGCGCCTTGGCCGGCGGGCCCTTGCCCTCGAGCGCCAGCCGGCCTTCCGGCGTGCAGAAGCGCATGCGCGTCATGACGTTGACGATGAAGCGCATGCGGTCCCAGCCCTTGAGGTCGTCATTCCATCTGGCCGGCTTGTCGCCGAACAGGTGCTTGAGCAGATCCTTGGCACGCGGGCCGCGCAACATGGCCTCGACCTCACCGCCCAACGCCAGCGCCTGCTCTGCGCTCCACTGCGGCACCAGGCCGGCGTGCACCAGCAGATGGCCGTTGTCGACATGCACCATGCGCTGCTGGGCCAGCCAGGCCAGCAGCTCGTCCCGGTCGGGTGCCTTGAGCACGCTGTCCAGGGTGTCGTCGCGCGAGCGCGGTGCGGCCTTGGCCGCCACCATCAGCAGGTACAGGTCATGGTTGCCGAGCACGCTGATGGCCGCATTGCCCAGCCCGCGCACCACGCGCAGCACTTCGGCCGAATGCGGGCCGCGATTGACCAGATCACCGGCGATCCACAGCCGGTCACACGCGGGATCGAAGCGGATGCGTTCGAGCAGGCGCGAGAACGGGGTGTAGCAGCCCTGGATGTCTCCGATTGTGTAGATGGCCATCAGCGTCGGTAGTAGTCGCGGCACCCCGAAACGAAGCCCGCCACGCCCTCGCGCACCGGTGTGAGCGGCGCGAAGCCCACCCGCTCTGCGTCTTCGACGCTGCCGCAGGCGCCGGTCACGAGCAGCTTCATGCAAAGGTTTTCCTTAATAGGCATGCGGCCGATTATCGCATGGCCCGTTCGCTATACTGGGCGCCCGTCGCCAATCGCCCGCGCCGCATGCCCGCCCGTCTTGCCTACTCCCTGCTGTGGCTTGTCGCTTTGCCCTTCGTGCTCCTGCGCCTGACGTGGCGCGCACGCCGGCAACCGGGCTATCTGAGCGATCTGCGGCAGCGCTTCGCGCGCTTCGACGGCCCGGCCCCACGCATGAGCATCTGGCTGCACGCGGTGTCGGTGGGCGAGACGCGCGCGGCCGAGCCGCTGGTGCGGGCGCTGCGTGCGCGCTGGCCGGATCACACCGTGGTGCTGACGCAGATGACCCCCACCGGGCGCGAAACGGCGCAAGCGCTGTTCGGGCAGG
Source organism: Azoarcus sp. (assembly GCA_041595655.1). Classification (GTDB taxonomy): domain Bacteria; phylum Pseudomonadota; class Gammaproteobacteria; order Burkholderiales; family Rhodocyclaceae; genus Pseudazoarcus. The sequence goes on along the minus strand of JBFHJY010000223.1, from coordinate 1,854 downwards.
ATGAACGCGTGCGCATCGTGTGGCTGCCCTACGACCTGCCGTTTTTCACACGGCGTTTCTTCGCGCATTTCTCCCCACGCATCGGCATCGTCATGGAAACCGAGCTGTGGCCCAACATCCTGCTCGCCGCGCGCGCCGCAGGCACCCCGGTATTGCTCGCCAATGCGCGCCTCTCCGAGCGCTCAGCGCAGCGCTATGCACGCTGGCCGACGCTGGCCGCGCTCACACTTGGTGCACTCGATGCCGTCGGCGCGCAGACCGGGGGAGATGCCGAACGGCTGCGCGGCATCGGCGCACACGCGGTGGAAATCACCGGCAACGTGAAGTTCGACATCGAGCCGCCCGCCGCGCAGCTCGAACTCGGCGCGCACTTTCGCACAGGCTTTGCCGGCCGCCCGGCGCTGCTCGCCGCCAGCACGCGCGACGGCGAGGAGGCGCTGATCCTCGACGCCTTCGCGCAGCAGGCGCCGGCCGACGCGCTGCTGGTCATCGTGCCGCGTCACCCGCAACGCTTCGACGAAGTCGCGGCACTGGTCGCCGCGCGCGGGCTGAAGCTCGCGCGCCGCAGCCGTGGCGACGCCATCACCGCAGATTCGCGCGTGTGGCTGGGTGACTCGATGGGTGAGTTGTTCGCCGATTACGCGGCAGCCGATGCCGCGCTGATCGGCGGCAGTTGGCTGCCCTTCGGCGGGCAGAACCTGATCGAGGCCTGCGCCGTCGGCACGCCGGTGGTGATCGGCCCGCACACCTACAACTTCCTGCAGGTGGCCGATCAGGCGGTGGAATGCGGCGCCGCGCTGCGTGCGGCGGACGTGGTGGCCGGCATGCAGGCGGCACTGACGCTCATCGCCGACCCGGCCGCGCGCGAGCGCGCCTCACAGGCGGGACTTGCGTTCACCGCCGCGCATCGCGGGGCGACCGAACACACCATGCGCATGATCGAAAACCGCTTGCGCAACGCCCACGCGTAGATAAGGGCCGCAGGCGCGCATCTGACACCCCCCGCCAATCAAACATCTCAGTGTCAGATGCGCTTCGCTTATCTGACCTACGCAGCGGTCAGCGCTCGAGCAAGGCGTTGATGGTTTCCAGATCGGATTCGTCGAGCGTGCCGGTGGCGGCTTTCAGGCGCAGCTGGGCGATCAGCGTGTCGTAGCGCGCACGCGCAAGATCCTGCCGCGTTTCGGCGAGCTGGGTGAGGGAGTTGAGCACGTCGATGTTGATGCGCACGCCCACTTCATAGCCCAGCCGGTTGGCCTCCAGCGCCGACAGCGACGATACCTCGGCCGCTTCCAGCGCGCGGATGCGCGCCAGCCCGCTCGACACGCCAAGGTAGGCTTCACGCGCGGCCAGCGCGGAGCCCCGGCGAGCGGACTCCAGATCGGCGTCCGCACGCACCTTCAGCGCGGCGGTCTCGCGCGACACCGACGAGACGCGGCCACCGGCGTAAAGCGGCATGTTGAACTGCAGGCCGATGCTGCTGGTGTCGGTGCGCGGCGAGAAGCTGTTGGCCTGGCGCACGGCACTGCCGTGACTGGCCACCACGTCGAGCGTCGGCAGGTGACCCGCACGCGCACGCTCGACCTCACGCGCAGCGATTTCCTGCTCCAGCAAACGCGTCTGCACCTCCAGGCTGGAATCCGAGGCCGCGTCGGCCCAGCTCGCGGCATCGGCCGGCTGCGGAGCAGCGAAGCCCACGCCGACGCGCATGCGGGCCAGATCACCGGCATCGCCGCCGACGATGCGGGCCAGCGTGTCGCGCGCGACATCGAGTGCCGCCTCGGCCGCGATGACCTGCGCCTTCTGCACCTCCAGCTGCGCCTCCAGCTTGGTCGTGTCCAGCCGCGCCAGGGG
>JBFHJY010000222.1:0-3280 GCA_041595655.1 Azoarcus sp. | reverse complement strand
TGACCCTGTGCGGCTGGGTGCATCGCCGCCGCGACCACGGCGGGGTGATCTTCATCGACCTGCGCCGGCCGCAGATGCAGAACAACCTGATGCTGCGCTACCGCGTCGCGCGCGCCTTCCGTCGATTCCTCGACGACAACGGCTTTGTCGACATCGAAACGCCGATGCTCACAAAGAGCACACCCGAAGGCGCGCGCGACTATCTGGTGCCGTCGCGCGTGCATCCGGGCCAGTTCTTCGCGCTGCCGCAGTCGCCGCAGCTGTTCAAGCAGATGCTGATGGTGGCCGGTTTCGACCGCTACTACCAGATCACCAAATGCTTCCGCGACGAGGATCTGCGCGCCGACCGCCAGCCCGAATTCACCCAGGTCGATATCGAGACCTCGTTCATGGACGAAGTCGCCATCACCGGCCTGATCGAGGAGCTCATCCGCTACGTCTTCAAGGACGCGATGGATGTCGACCTGCCCTCGCCCTTCCCGCGCATGAGCCATGCCGAGGCGATGCGCCGCTACGGCTCCGACAAGCCCGATCTGCGCGTCACACTGGAACTGGTCGACGTCACCGACGCGGTGCAGGACGTGGCATTCAAGGTGTTCTCCGGCCCCGCCACCAGCGGCGGGCGCGTGGCCGCGCTGCGCGTGCCGGGCGGCGGCGAACTGACCCGCGGCGAAATCGACGAGTACACCAAGTTCGTCGGCATCTACGGCGCGCGCGGACTGGCCTACATCAAGGTCAATGACGTCACCAAGGTCAATGAAGAAGGCCTGCAGTCGCCCATCGTCAAGAACCTGCATGAGCAGGCGTTGCGCACCATCCTCGAGCGCACCGGAGCACAGTCCGGCGACCTGATCTTCTTCGGTGCCGACAAGGCCAAGGTGGTCAATGACGCGCTCGGCGCGCTGCGCGTCAAGCTCGGCCACGAGAAGGGCTTCCTCAACGGCCAGGCCTGGTGTCCGGTGTGGGTGGTCGACTTCCCGATGTTCGAGTACGACGACGAGGACAAGCGCTGGACCGCCTGCCACCACCCGTTCACCGCCCCCAAGGACGAGCACGTCGATCTGCTCGAAACCGACCCGGGCGCCTGTCTGGCCAAGGCCTACGATCTGGCGCTCAACGGCTGGGAAATCGGCGGCGGCTCGGTACGTATCCACCGCGCCGACATGCAGAGCAAGGTGTTCCGTGCGCTCAACATCGACGATGAGGAAGCGCGCCTGAAGTTCGGCTTCCTGCTCGACGCGCTGCGCTACGGCGCACCGCCGCATGGCGGCCTGGCCTTCGGACTGGACCGTATCGTGACGCTGATGAGCGGCGCCGAATCCATCCGCGACGTGATCGCCTTCCCCAAGACCCAGCGTGCCCAGTGCCTGCTCACCGACGCGCCGAGCGACGTGGACGAAAAGCAGCTGCGCGAACTGCACATCCGTCTGCGTCAGAAGGTCGAAACCCAGGTCGATATCGCCAAGAATTGAGGATCCGCGACGCGGCAGGCAGCCTCCGTCCGGAGGTCTGCATGCCGCAACAGCGCCACCGACACGACACCGACGCCCGCTCATGACCGTTCCCGGACGCAGACATACCTTGCAACGGCAGGAGTCCGTATGGCTGACGGATGAATTGGAGGCGGCCGTCTCGTGAAGAGGTACTGGCCCTCGCTGCGCGTCATTCTGGCCGTCACGCTGCTCGCGCTGCTTTCGGCATGTGCACCGGAGCCGGCACAACCGGACGGCTTCCCGCCCGAAGCATGGCAGACGCTGGAGCTGATTCAGCGCGGCGGCCCCTTCCCCTACCGCAAGGATGGAACGACCTTCTTCAACCGCGAAGGTCTGCTGCCGGAGCGGCCGCGTGGCCATTACCGCGAGTACACGGTGCCGACTCCCGGTGCGCGAGATCGCGGAGCGCGTCGTATGGTCAGTGGCGGCAAACCGCCCGAGGTGTTCTATTACACCGCTGACCACTACCGCAGTTTCCGCCGTATCGAACCGAAGCCATGAAAACGCTCACGCTCCCGCCGGCAGACTTCTCGAGCGCCGCCCGTGCCGGACGCTTCAACGTTACCGCCGACCAGCTGCCGCTGTTCGCCGAAGCCGCACGTACGGCCGGCTGCTGCGTTCGCTTCATCGACCTGGACGGAGCCTGCGACAAGGCCGCGCTGCTGCGCCGCTTTGCCACCGCACTCGATTTCCCGCCCTGGTTCGGCCACAACTGGGACGCTCTTGATGACTGCCTCACCGATCTCGACTGGCTGCCGGCCGGCATGGCGTACGTGCTGTGCCTCAGTGCCGCACCGGATGACCAGGACGCGTGTGCGACGCTGTACGAGGTTCTCGACCAGGCCATAGACACGTGGCGTACGCGTGGTCGGGCCATGTGGGTGCTGATCGGGAACGACGGATTGGACGCATGACGGCGCAGAGTTTCAAGGTGCCGGTGTCGGTACTCGTCATCGTACACACCCCCGATCTGCAGGTGCTGCTGATCGAACGCATGCGCCCTGCCGGCCACTGGCAATCGGTCACCGGCAGCCTCGAAACCAACGAGGAGCCCCTGCACGCCGCAGTGCGGGAGGTCGAGGAGGAGACAGGCCTGGTCTACCCTGCAGAGGCCTTCCTGGACTGGGAACACTCCAACCGTTTCCGCATCCGCGGGCATTGGCGCCCGTTGTATGCGCCGGAGGTCACTCACAACACCGAGCACGTATTCAGTCTGCGTGTTCCGGAACCCGTCAAGGTACGCCTTGCCCCCGGCGAACACACTGCCCAATGCTGGCTGCCATGGAAGGAAGCGGCGGCAGCTGCCTTTTCGTGGTCCAACCGCGACGCCATCCTCCGTCTGCCACAGATGGTCGGCCAGCAACCACGGGATGGCTGAGGATCTTGCGTGGCCGCGTAGCAGTTCGCACACGATTGCCTGACACCCGCCCGACGGTCCCGCGAACGAAACCGCTGCCACAGCCCGGATCGACGCGACAAGGCCCGTTCGCCTACAATTTGCGAAACTTCCAGGAAGCCCTCATGACCGACAAAGCCACCCGCCAGGTTGCTCCCGCGCTCAAGGCCGAGATCCTTGCCGAAGCCCTGCCATACATACCGCGCTTCTTCGACAGGACCATCGTCATCAAGTACGGCGGCAACGCCATGACCGACCCGCACCTGAAGGACTGCTTCGCGCGTGACGTGGTGCTGCTCAAGCTGGTCGGCATGAACCCGGTGGTGGTGCACGGTGGCGGACCGCAGATCGAGAACCTGCTCAACCGCGTCGGCAAGAAAGGCGAGTTCAT
>JBFHJY010000221.1:0-3311 GCA_041595655.1 Azoarcus sp. | reverse complement strand
TCACCGACGGCCGCCTGCTCGACTGCTTCGGCATCGTCGAGGAGGGGCGCATCTGCAAGTCGGAAGTCGAGATCGAGGCCATGCGCCGCGCGGCGGTCGCCACCGAGGCCGGCATGCGCGCCGGCATCGGGGCCTGTGCGGCAGGCGTGACCGAGAACGAGATCGGCGCGGCCATCTCGGCGGCGATGTTCCGCGCCGGGGGCGAGCCGCCGGCGGTGATGCCCTATGTCACCTCCGGCCCGCGCACGATGATCGGCCACGCCACCTGGGAGGGGCGCACGGTACAGTCCGGCGAGCACGTCTTCATGGAGGTTGGCGGCTGCTATCGCCGTTATCACACGGCAATGATGCGCACCGTGGTGCTGGGCGAGCTGTCGCACTCCATGCTCATGGCGCAGGATCGCATGAAGCACGCGCTGTGCGAGGTGAAGGACCTGCTGCGCCCCGGTGTGACGGTGTCGGACGCCGACAACCTGGTGCGCAACATCATCAGCGACAACGAAGTGGGCGCGCAGCTCATCACGCGTTCGGGCTATTCCATCGGCATCGCCTTTCCGCCGAGCTGGGACGAGGGCTACATCCTCAGCCTCAAGCAGGGCAACAACCGCGTGCTGGAAAAGGGCATGACCTTCCACATCATTCCGTGGATGTGGGGGGTGGATGGCGACAAGACCGTGGGCATCAGCGACACCATCCACATCACCGAGCGTGGTTGCGAGAGTTTCTTCACGCTCGACGAAGACTTCGTGATCAAGAGCGATGACCGCGTGGTGGCGCTCGTCACCGACCAATCGAACCAGCAGAATCGCAAGGGAGCCTGACATGCTGCAAGCCATTGATCCCACCAACGGCCACGTCCTGCGCTCGGTCACGCCGGCCACGCCGCAGCAGGTCGAAGCCACGCTCGCCGCGGCCGAAGGCGCGTGGCGTGACTGGCGCGACGCCGGCTTCGACGCCCGCGCCCGCGTGCTGCGCAAGGTCGCGCAGCTCATGCGCGAAGACGTCGAACGCCTCGCCCTGCTGATGACCGAGGAAATGGGCAAGCCGAAGAAAGAGGCCATTGGCGAGGTCAACAAGGCCGCCTGGGCCGCCGAGCATTTCGCCGATCACGCGCAGAGTTATCTCGCCACGCAGAAGATCGCTTCCGACGCTTCGACCAGCTACGTGCGCTACGAGCCACTCGGCGTGATCCTCGGCATCCTGCCGTGGAACGCACCGTTCTGGCTGGCTTTCCGCTTTGCCGCGCCGGCGCTGATGGCCGGCAACGCCTGCGTGATGAAGCACGATCCGCACGTGCCGGGCTGCGCCGCCGCCATTGCCGAGGTCTTCGACAAGGCCGGCGTGCCGGCCGGGGTGTTCGCCAACCTGCCGCTGGAGACCGCGCGCGTCGAGGCCGTGATCCGCGACGAGCGCATCCAGGCCGTGTCCTTCACCGGCTCCGAACGAGGCGGCGCCGCGGTGGCCGCGGCAGCCGCGTCCGAGATCAAGCATTCGGTGCTCGAACTGGGCGGCTCCGACCCCGCGATCGTGCTGTCCGACGCCAACCTGGAAGAAGCGGCCGACGTGCTCACGCTGTCGCGCATCATCAACGCCGGCCAGAGCTGCATTGCGGCCAAGCGCATCCTGATCGAGGACGCGGTGTACGAGCGCTTCATCGAGCTCATGCGCGAGCGCCTCGCGCGGCTCAGGCTCGGCGATCCGCGCGATGAGGCCACAGATATCGGCCCCATCGCCCGCCCCGACCTGCGCGACAACCTGCATCGCCAGGTGTGCGAAACGGTGACCGCCGGTGCGCGCTGCCTGCTCGGCGGCGAACTGCCCGCCGGCCCCGGCTACTTCTACCCGGTGACGCTGTTGGCGGATGTGAGCAACGACATGCCCGCCGCGCGCGAGGAGACCTTCGGCCCGGTCGCCGTACTGATGCGTGTGGCCGATGAGGACGAAGCCGTGCGCGTGGCCAACGACACCCGCTACGGCCTGGCCGCCAGCGTATGGACCACCGTCGCCCGAGGCGAAGCCATCGCCGCCCGGTTGGAAGCCGGCCAGGTCGCCGTCAACGGCATCGTCAAGACCGATCCGCGTCTGCCCAGTGGCGGCATCAAGCGCTCCGGCTTCGGTCGCGAGCTGGGGCCGCACGGCATCCACGAGTTCGTCAATGCCAAGCAGGTGTGGGTGGGGCCGAAGGTGGAGTGAGGTTCAGCCGCCCGGGCAGGCCGCGTCGTGCCGCTCCTGCATGCGCGCGGCAATGTCTTCCAGCGGAGCGTCGAAGATGTTCGGCACGAAGTAATCGCGCGCCACCCAGCGCGCCGATGCCGGGTCGAACGGACGCCCGCCCTGCCAGCGGCCCTCGCAGTGCACGATGATCAGCTTGTTCTGCTGCGCACGCTGCAGATGCAACGCCTTCACGTGCCGCCAGCGGATGCGCGTGGCGCGAAACGGCGTTTCCACCGTCAGGCCGTCCTCATCGAGCGTCAGCAGAAGGGGGCTGAGGGCGTACTTGGCTGCGCCCATGGCCAGCCCGATGACGCCGAGAAACACGCACAGCCAGCGGGCGAAGGGGTCGGGCAGGAACAGGCCGATGAGCAGCACCGCAGCCGCACCGGCCAGCCCGATCAGGTGGCGGGCGAACGGGGCGCGGAAAGCGACGGTGGCGCTCACGACCGTGCTTCAGCGGGCTTCCATCTCCCGCCGCAAGGCGTAGGCCTTGGTCGTGCCGTCCACCTGGACGTCATCCCAGCTCAGGCATTGCCCCTGTTTCACCGGGCGGATCACCTTGATATCGTGCGCCAGTCCCAGCGGCAGGCCGCCGATGGCGCGGGATCTGTCGGCCGGCAGCAGTTTGCCGACCACGGTGTAGCCGCCTTCGCCGTCGAGGATTTCGCCGGGCTGCAGATCCTTTTTGGCCTGTGCGATCACGTCGGCGTTCCAGCAGGTGGCCACGCCGGTGGCCTCTCCGCGCAGCGCGACGCTGGCGACCGACATGCCGACTTCCAGCCCGATCAGGTGCCAGCGCTTGTACAGCGTGAAGTAGCGGCCCGACGGGTCGGTGTGGGCGTTGTATTCCTCGAAGCAGTTGCGGATGTAGTCGGTTTCGCCTTCGACCGTCACCCACACGCCCATGCGGATGTCGTAGGGAATGCGGCGCCCGTCCTTTTCCAGGCAGGAGATCACTTCGACCATGCCCTTCCGTTCAAGCACGCCACCCTCGTCCTGCGGACGGGTCACGAAGGGGATGTCCTCGACGCTGGCGGGCGGGTAGAGCAGGCCGTTGCTGGGCACCGACAGGCCGGTGGCGTTTGATACGGCGGTGG
>JBFHJY010000220.1:0-3375 GCA_041595655.1 Azoarcus sp. | reverse complement strand
GGCTCGAGCGCACGCATGTGTGCCGCGTCCATGCCGATGCGAATCCGGTCTCCGCTCCTGAGCGAATGATCGAGATTGGAGATCGGGGTCTTGATGGTGAAATCGTGATTGCCACACAGGTCGACGCGAATGCGGACCTGATCGCCGAGGTAGATGAACTCCTTCACCACGGCGTCGAGGAAATTGGCGCAGCTGTTGGCCGATTCGTCGAGCACGATGCGCTCGGGGCGCACCGACACCAGGGTGCGGTCGCCGGTCGACACATTGCCGGTGCGGGCGCGGATCAGGGTGCCGCAATCCAGGCGCACATCGCAGTGGTGACCCTCGATGCGCTCGACCTTGCCGACCAGTGCATTGTTTTCGCCGATGAAGTTGGCGACGAAGGCGTTGGTCGGCTCTTCGTACAGGCGCTCCGCGGAGTCGATCTGCTGGATGATGCCCTTGTCGAATACCGCGATGCGGTCCGACATGGTCAGCGCTTCGCTCTGGTCGTGGGTGACGAAGACCACGGTGACGCCGAGGTTCTGCTGGATGTGCTTGATCTCGAGCTGCATCTGTTCGCGCAGGTTCTTGTCGAGCGCGCCCAGCGGTTCGTCCATCAGCACCAGTTGCGGCTCGAACACCAGTGCGCGGGCCAGGGCGATGCGCTGCTGCTGGCCGCCGGAGAGCTGCTGCGGGTAGCGGCTGCCGAAGCTGCCGAGCTGCACCATGTCGAGCGCACGCTTTGCTTTTGCATCCACCTCCGCTGCCGGCAGCTTGCGCACCTTGAGCGGGAAGCGCAGATTGTCCAGCACGCTCATGTGCGGAAACAGCGCGTAGTTCTGGAACACCATGCCGATGTTGCGCTTGTGCGGGGGCAGCTTGTTGATGATCTGCTCTTCGAGGCGGATCTCGCCGCTGGTCGGGGTCTCGAAGCCGGCCAGCATCATCAGGCAGGTGGTCTTGCCCGATCCGGAAGGGCCGAGCAAAGTGAGAAATTCGCCACGCCGGATGTCGAGGTTCAGATCGCGGACAATCAGCGTCTCACCGTCATACGACTTCTGCACGTTGCGGAAGCTGACGTGGGGCGCGGAAGCATTTTGGTTCGTCATCCTGTCCTCATTTGTTGGCAAGCAGCTATTGTCCCTGCTGCTGGATGGGTCGAATTCGTGTTGGCGCTATCCTAGGGGATAGAATCGGATTATGTACGAACCAATTCATTCGATATTACTGGGTCCAATTCTTGGTGCGGTGCAATGGATAACCATTTGAGCTGTGAAGTCATTGTTCAGGCGTATCGCAAGCAGGCGGCATCTGCAAGCAGCAGGGCGCGCCTCTACCTGAGCATTCGGGAGGCGATTCTGGCGCGCAGTCTCGATGCCGGCACTGCCGTGCCGCCGACCCGCGTGCTGGCGGCGGAGCTTGGTCTGGGGCGCAATACCGTGGTGCGGGCCTACGATCAGCTGCTGGTCGAGGGCTACCTCGAGAGCCGAGTCGGGTCAGGGACTTTCGTGTCGGATGCAGTCAGTCAGATTGCCTCGCCACAGCCGCCGCGACGCCTGGTGGGTACGCGTCAGGAGGGCATGTCGCGGCGCGGCAATGCGATCGCCGGCAAGGCGTTGAGCAGCCGGGTGCAGTCGGGTGCCTTCATGCCCGGTCTGCCGGATGTGGGGCATTTCCCCTTCCCCACCTGGCGCAGGTTGCTGGCCAAGCAGATGCGGCGCGAGCAGCGCCATCTGGCGCAGTACGGCTACGGTGGCTACGGCCCGCTGAAGATGGTGCTCGCCGATTACCTCAAGGTGACACGGATGATGTCGTGCTCGCCGCGGCAGATCCTCATTCTCAACGGCTCGCATCAGGCGCTCGATCTGTGCGCGCGCATGCTGGCCGATGTGGGCGATTCGGTGTGGATGGAGGACCCCGGCTACTGGGGCGCGCGCAACGTGCTGTCCGCGGCCGATCTGCGCATTCACCCGGTGCCGGTCGACGACAACGGCATCAACCCGCGCGAGGAAGACTGGCTCAAGCCGCCGCGCATGATCTTCGTCTCGCCCTCGAGCCAGTATCCCACCGGTGCGGTGCTGTCGCTGGAGCGACGCCTGCGCCTGCTCGAGTTCGCCGAGCGCCACCGCACCTGGGTGATCGAGGACGATTACGACAACGAGGTGCGCTACCACTCGCATCCGGTGGCGTCGCTGTTCGGCCTGTCCACCGCGCAGCGGGTGATCTATGTGGGCACCTTCAGCAAGGTCATGTATCCAGGCCTGCGGCTCGCCTATCTGGTCGTTCCCGAGGACCTGATCGAGCCGTTTACGGTCGGCAACGCCGAGCTCTATCGCGAGGGGCGAATGCTCGAGCAGGCGGCATTGGCGGAGTTCATCGAGGGTGGGCATTTCACGGCACACATCCGTCGCATGCGCGGTATCTACGAGGAGCGGCGCGACTGCCTGCGTGACCTGCTCGAAGCGAAACTTGGCGATTCGATCACCTCGCTCGGCGGCCTGGCCGGGCTGCACCTCCCGGTGCGCTTCAACTTTCCGATCGACGATGTACAACTGGCCTCGGATGCCCTGCGCGATGGGGTGGTGCTGCGTGCGCTGTCGCTGTACTCGATCGCCGCCGAAAACCGGCTGCAGGGGATGAATCTCGGCTTTGCGGCCATTCCGGTCGAGCAGATCGAAGCACCTGCACTCAAGCTGGTGCGCCTCATCGAGACCGAGCGGAAACGCCGGGGTTGCGGCTGACGTCAGCGGCGCGCGCGTTCGCCCCGGCGCTCGGGCCGCGCAAGGGTGCCGGGGCGGCAGGCACCGCGTGCTTGCGGATTGAACGTATTGTGTAGGTGCACACGAAACGGCGAAGATGGCTGACAATCAGGCGATTCACGCAGCCACGCGGCTCAGCCTGCCAAACGCACCGGGGACCAGGACTTTGCGACTCAAACCTCAACATCTTCAGCCTGTGATCATGGCAGGCATCATGGCCTTCGTGATGACTGCGATCATCACCTGGCTCAACCTCGGTTTTCCGCCGGACTTTTTTCTGCGCTGGGCCAAGGCCTTCATCGTGGCCTGGCCGCTGGCGGCGATCGCCGCCTTCATGGCGATTCCGATTGCGCAACGAGCGACAGTGAAGATTCTTGCCTGGCTGGCGCGGTGAGGCGGGCGTCATGGCGGAGTTTCTGGCGGTACTGAGTTTTTCCTTTTCGGTCACCGGGCCGATCTTCATCATTCTCGCGCTCGGCATCTGGCTGCGCCGCACGGGCATGCTCAACGATGGCTTCATCGAAGGCGGCTCGCGGATCGTCTTCTCCATCGGCCTTCCGGCGGTGCTTTTCATCAGCATCAGCAAGACCGAGTTCGGCGAGGCGACCAATCTGGCACTGATTGCCTTCGGACT
>JBFHJY010000219.1:0-3413 GCA_041595655.1 Azoarcus sp. | reverse complement strand
GCCGGTGACGAACTGCTCGCCCAGCATGCGCATCGCCAGGTCCATGCCCTTGCGGATCAGCGGCTCGCCGCCGCGCGAGAGCAGCTTGGTGAGCGCGCTCGACAGGCCCGCCTCGCTGCTGGTCGACACCAGGCGGCCGGTTACCAGCAAGCCCCAGGTGGCGGCATTGACGAACAGCGACGGGCTGTTGCCGAGGTGCGAGCGCCAGTCGCCATGCGCGAGCTTGTCGCGGATCAGGCGGTCGGCGGTTGCCTTGTCGGGGACGCGCAACAGCGCCTCGGCCAGACACATCAGCGCCACGCCCTCCTGGCTCGACAGCGAGAACTCCTTCATCAGGGCATCGACGCCGCTCGAGCGGCTGCGCTTGCTGCGCAGGCCGGCGACGAGGTCGTGGGCGAGCTTGCGGGTGCGGGCCTGCAGCGTGGCGTCCGCCCGCGCCGCCTCGACCAGCTGCGGCACGCACTCGGGTTCGGGCGTGCGCCACGCCGCGCTGATGCGCCGGCGCAGTTCGGAGCGGGGGGCGGCGGGCAGGGCGGCGGCCGCGGCAGCAAGGGTTTCGGGCTTCATCACGATAAAGGCTCCTGGAGGCGCGATCGGGTGCGGGAGGCGCCGGGTTCGCACACGGCGGCCGGAAAGTCCAATTGTTTTCGAAAAAGGATAGTTAATGGCTCCAAAGATCGGATTTATAAAGTCATAATTCCTTTTTCTTGATTTGTTGGCAGGCGAAAAGTCTGCTGCGCCGCAATGGATCGGATCGATCTGAAGATTCTTGCCGAACTGCAGGCAGACGCGCGCCTGTCGGTGGTCGAGTTGTCGCGCCGGGTCGGGCTGACCAAGACGCCGTGCGCCGTGCGCCTGCGCCGCCTGCAGAAGAGCGGCGTCATCCGCGGCTATCACGCCGAGCTCGACCCCGAGGCGGTGGGGGCCGGCCACATCGTCGTGGTGCAGGTCCTGCTAAGCAGCACCTCGGCGCAGGACCTCAAGCGCTTCAACGAGGCGGTGATGCGCATTCCGGAGATCGAGTCGTGCCACATGATCGCAGGGGACTTCGACTATCTTCTGAAGGTGAGGACGCGCGACATCACCGAGTATCGCAAGGTGATGGGCGAGCGGATATCGGAACTGCCGCGCGTCAAGCAGACGCACACCTATGTGGTGATGGAGGTGGTCAAGGACGAACGCTGCCTGCCGCTGAAGGGCGGCGGCTGAGGCCGCGCCGCGGCCGCGGACCAGCGCGGGGTCGGGTTCGCAGGCCCGCGCGGGCCGTTGGTGTAACATTCCGGCCAATTGACCTGCCGTGGCGGCTGCCGCGGTGATTCACGCAGAGACCGATCAATGGTTCCCCACCTGACGACCGCGCTGACCGGCCCGCTCCGGGAGCTGGAGAAGCAGTTTCTCGACAGCGCCGCAGACATCGAGAAATGGTTTCGCGCGCAGTGGCAGGACCACGCGCCGCCGTTCTACGCCTCGACCGACCTGCGCAACGCCGGCTTCAAGCTCGCGCCGGTCGACCTGAACCTGTTCCCGGGCGGCTTCAACAACCTCGGCGATGCCTTCATGCCGCTGTGTGTGCAGGCCGCGCAGGCGGCGATCGAGCGCATCTGCCCGGACGCGAGCAAGCTGCTGCTGATTCCCGAGAACCACACCCGCAACGAGTTCTACCTGCACAACGTGGCCAGGCTGGTGTCCATCCTGCGCCTCACCGGCCTGGACGTGCGCCTGGGCAGCCTGCTGCCCGACATCGTCGAACCCACGGTGCTCGCGCTTGCCAACGGCGCGAGGCTCACGCTCGAGCCGCTGCGCCGCAGCGGCTCCAGGCTCGGCCTGGACGGATTCGACCCCTGCGCGGTGCTGCTCAACAACGACTTGTCGGCCGGGGTGCCGCCGGTGCTCACCGGGCTGGACGAGCAGTGGCTGATACCACCGCTGCACGCGGGCTGGCATTCGCGCCGCAAGTCGCGTCACGCCGAAGCCTACGATCGCGTGGCGCGCGCCTTCTCCAGCGAGATCGGCATCGATCCCTGGCGCATCAATCCCGAGTTCGGCGTGTGCGGCCAGATCGACTTCCAGGAGCGCACCGGCGAGGAGTGCCTGGCAGAGCAGGTCGATGCGCTGCTCGGCCGCATTCGGGCCAGGTATCGCGAATACGGCATCGGCGACGACCCCTTCGTCGTCGTGAAGGCCGATGCCGGCACCTACGGCATGGGCGTGATGACGGTGAAGGACGCAGCCGAGGTCGTCGGCCTCAACCGCCGCCAGCGCAACAAGATGGCGGTGGTCAAGGAAGGCCTGCAGGTGCATGAGGTCATCGTCCAGGAGGGCGTGCACACCTTCGAGACGGTCGAGGCCGGCGTCGCCGAACCGGTCGTCTACATGATGGATCACTACGTGGTGGGTGGTTTCTACCGCGTGCATACCGAGCGCGGCCGCGACGAGAACCTCAACGCGTCGGGCATGCACTTCAAGCCGCTGGCCTTCGATACCTGCTGCATGCTGCCCGACGAGGCGCAGGGGCCGGATGCGCCGCCCAACCGCTTCTATGCCTACGGCGTGGTGGCGCGGCTGGCCCTGCTGGCGGCCTCGGTGGAGATCGAGGAGACCGCGCCGGCCGAGGAAGTCGAACTCGCCGCCTGAACCCGAAAACGGAAACAAAAATGACGCGTCGCCTAAAGCTTGCCTTCATCCTCGATCCCCTCGACGGCCTCAAGGCCTACAAGGATTCCAGTGTCGCCATGATGCGTTCCGCGGCGGCACGGGGCCACGAGATATGGACCATCCAGCGCCCGGCACTGACCTGGCGCGAGGGCGTGGTGATCGCGCGCTGCGTGCCCATCACGCCGCTCGACGGCGACGAGCCCTGGTACGCACCTGCCGGCATCGAGGAGGCTTTGGCGCTGGCGGCCTTCGATGCCGTGCTGATGCGCCAGGATCCGCCCTTCGACTTCGAATACGTCACCGCGACCTGGCTGCTCGAGAGTGCGATGAACGCCGGGGTGCGGGTGTTCAACAATCCGCGCGCGATCCGCGACCATTCCGAGAAGCTCGCCATCACCGAGTTTCCGCAATTCACCGCGACCTCCCAGGTGGCGCGCGATGCGGTGGACCTGCATGCCTTCATCGACGAACTCGGCGACGTCATCCTGAAGCCGCTCGACGGCATGGGCGGCAGCCAGATCTTCCGGGTCCGCGCAGACGACCCCAACCGCAACGTCATCGTCGAGACCCTCACCGCCGATGGCCGGCGCACCATCATGGCGCAGCGCTACCTGCCTGAGATCCGCGACGGTGACAAGCGCGTGCTGATCATCGGCGGCGAGGTCGTGCCGTATTCGCTGGCGCGCATGCTCAAGGCCGGTGAGACGCGCGCCAACCTGGCCACCGGCGGGCGCGGCGTGGCGATGCCGCTGACCGCG
>JBFHJY010000218.1:0-3469 GCA_041595655.1 Azoarcus sp. | reverse complement strand
GGCCGTCTTGCGGATCATCGGGCCGGCTTCCATGGCGGTGTGGATCTCGTCGCCGGTGCGGTCGAGGAAGCCGGTGTTGATGAAGGCCACGCGAGACTTCGCGGCGGCAATGCACGCGGCCAGGTTCACCGAGGTGCGGCGCTCCTCGTCCATGATGCCGAGCTTGATGGTGTCCTGCGGCAGGCCGAGCATGTCTTCGACGCGGCTGAACTGCTCGTCGGAGAAGGCCACTTCGGCCGGGCCGTGCATCTTGGGTTTGACGATGTAGATGCTGCCGGCCCGTGAGTTGCGGCGTGATTTGAGGTCGTGCACCGCGATCAGCGTACCGACCACGGCGTCGAGCAGTTCTTCCGGAATCTCGCTGCCGTCCTCGAGCAGCACCGCTGGGCAGGTCAGTAGCGAACCGACATTGCGCAGGAACATCAGCGAGCGGCCATGCAACGTCAGCGTCGATCCGTCCGGTGCGACGTAGTCGCGGTCGGCGGCGAGCGTGCGGCGCACGCTGCGGCCATCCTTGTCGAAGGTGGCGGTGAGCGTGCCCTGCATCAGGCCCAGCCAGTTGCGATAGGCCAGCACCTTGTCTTCGGCGTCGACCGCGGCGATGGAGTCCTCGAGATCGATGATGGTGGTCAGCGCGGCTTCGACCAGCACGTCCGACACGCCGGCCGGGTCCACGCTGCCGCTACGGGTATCGCGGTCGATGCGGATCTCGATGTGCAGGCCGTTGTGACGCAGCAGTATGGCGGAAGGCGCGGTTTCATCGCCCTGGTGACCGCAGAAGCGGGCTTCGTCCTCGAGGCACGTCTCTGCCCCGTTGGCAAGCTTGATCAGCAGACGGCCGCCGCGAACGCGATAGGCCTGCGCCTGTGCGTGACTGCCGCTGGTGAGCGGTGCGGCCTGGTCGAGGAAGGCGCGCACGCGCTCGACCACCTTGCGGCCGCGCGCCGGATTGTATTCCGCACCGCGTGCCGAGTCGTCCGTGTCTGGGATGGCGTCGGTGCCGTACAGCGCGTCGTACAGGCTGCCCCAGCGCGCGTTGGCGGCGTTCAGGGCATAGCGCGCGTTGGTTACCGGTACGACCAGTTGCGGGCCGGCCATGTGGCTGATCTCCTCGTCCACGTTGGCGGTCGTTGCCGTGAACGGTGCGGGCGGAGGTGCCAGGTAGCCGATCGATTCCAGGAAGGCTCGGTAGCCGGCCATGTCACTGATCGGGCCCGGATGGGCGCGGTGCCAACCGTCGAGTTCCGCCTGCAGGCGATCTCGCTCGGCAAGCAGGTTGCGCACACGCGGAGTCAGTTCGTGTGCCAGCTTGCTGAAGTCCTCCCAGAACCTTGCGGCGTCAAGTCCGGAGCCGGGCAGGGCTTCGGTTTCCACGAAGTGATGCAGTCTGGCATCGACGGCGAGTTGTTTGCACTGGACGCGGGAAGTCATGGAGGCCTCTTGTGGCTGGTATTGGGGGGAGGTCAGGCTGGAGGCGGGCGCGGCATCTGCCGCATGCCCGGAAAGTCGGTCGAGAGTCATTGAGCGCTCCTGTCGGTTGCGAAAACGATGTCTGCGACGGGGAGCGGGGCCGGCCCGGGTGTACAGGCCAGCCATCCCCGTATCGTTCGCGGCGCGCTGCTTGCGAAGGTCGTCCGCAAATCCGCACTGCAGATGCCGGGGCGTACCCTTTCGGGGTCGACCAGGTCTTGTAAAAGATACAACACCCAGGGTGGCGGGAAACGTATTTTTAGGTCAAGGTTTGGTGCGATGCAATATAGTAGTTGTACGTATACGTCCTTTGACGAAGTTCCGGCGCGGCCGGCAGCGTGTAAAGGGAGAAATCGTAGAAACAGAAGCTTATGAACAGCGCTGGAAGCTGCATGGCTTCTGCGGGCGTTTTGTATAGGACCGGAAGTGTTGCGCCGCGCAATATCTGTAAGAAGCCTGTCAGCTTGACCCTCATGCATGCCCTGGAGATCTTTGCCTGCAATCGCCGTACCAGTTCGGTGTGCCTGCCGGGTGCGAACTCCGGTTGAAGCGTTTGACGGCCTCGGGTATATTTGCGTCCCTTCGCTGCTGTAGCTCAGTCGGTAGAGCAACTGATTCGTAATCAGTAGGTCACCAGTTCGATTCCGGTCAGCAGCACCATGTTTGAAGCAAAAGGCCAGCCCCGTGGGACTGGCCTTTTGTTTTTGCAGCTGCATGCCGGGGCTTCTGGTCGTGCCGGCGCCACTCCCGTAACCGCCGCCAAAAGCTTACGGCTTTCTTACAAGCGGTTGTCGCAAAAGCGAATTTTCGTCCGTGTCAGTCCGCGTTATCCACAATTGCCCCCATTTCCTGTGCGGGCATACGCTGCCATCAGCCCTTGTGTACACGAGATGCGATGGTGTGTATGCGCGGGTCGGGCGCGGTGGTGTGTCCCTGTGGTGTCGGTAGCGCTTCCGGTCCCGTGGCCGGATTCGTGATCCGCGGCACGAGGCCTTCCCTTGCTCCGCAGTGCGAATACAACAATAACGAGATCAGGCGCTCCGTCCTTTCCGGCGGAGCATTTGATGGCGCATCACCCTTTCGCAGTACATCAAACGGAGGAGATACAAATGCAGAGCGAAGTCAAGACGGCCGCCAGCGAGCCCGTCAAGCAGCCGTCGCGCCGCAAGTTTCTGACGACGGCCACGGTCGGTGCGGCCGGTGCGGCGATCACCGGCTTCCCGATGGTCTCGGTCGCGCAGTCGCCGGTCGTGTTCAAGATGCAGGGCGCGTGGGGTGCCAAGGACGTCTTCAACGAAATGGCCGAGGAGTACGTCAAGCGCGTGAACGAGATGGCCGAAGGTCGCATGCGCATCGACTACATGGTGGCCGGTTCGGTGGTAAAGCCGTTCGAGGTGATGGACGCCACGTCCAAGGGCGTCATCGACGCCGGTCACCAGGTCGCGGTGTACTGGTACGGCAAGAGCAAGGTTGCCTCGCTGTTCGGCTCCGGTCCGGTGAGCGGTTGCGATGCCGCGCAGACGCTGGCGTGGATCCACAAGGAAGGCACGGTCTTCTACGACGAGCTGGTGAAGAAGATGGGCCTGGACGTGGTCGGCTTCTTCGCCATGCCGATGCCGACCCAGCCGCTGGGCTGGTTCAAGAAGCCGCTGACCTCGGCGGGCGACCTGAAGGGCTTCAAGTACCGCACCGTCGGTCTGGCTGCGGACCTGATGCAGGAACTCGGCATGCGCGTGACGCAGCTGCCGGGTGGCGAGATCGTTCCCGCGATGGAGCGAGGCGTGATTGACGCCTTCGAGTTCAACAACCCCACCTCCGACCGCCGTTTCGGCGCCCAGGACGTGGCCAAGAACTACATGATGGGCAGCTATCACCAGTCCATGGAGTTCTTCGAGATCCTGTTCAACAAGAAGAAGTACGACGCGCTGCCGAATGACCTCAAGGCCATTCTGAAATATGGCGCCGAGGCGGCTTCGACGTCGAACTACGCGATGGCGAT
>JBFHJY010000217.1:0-3487 GCA_041595655.1 Azoarcus sp. | reverse complement strand
GCCGCAGGCTGTGCACCGCCACCACGTCGCCGCGCCGCACATGCGCGAGCAAGGTGCCGATGGAGATCTGTGCCGGTGAGATCGCGATGTCGATCGGTCCGCCCTGTACCAGATCGACGTAGCTCTTGCGGTTGATCAGCGCCAGGGTGCGGCGTGCGCCCATGCGCTTTGCGAGCGAGGCCGACATGATGTTGTCTTCGTCGTCGTTGGTCAGTGCGGCAAAGAGGTCCATGCCCTCGATGTTCTCGCTCTCGAGCAGGCCTTCGTCAGTGGCGTCGCTGCGCAGCACCAGGGTGTGGTCGAGGCTGCTGGCGAGGAACTGTGCGCGCCGCTTGTCGAGTTCGAGCAGCTTGACGTTGCAGTCGCGCGCGATCGAGCGCGCCAGACGGAAGCCGATGTTGCCGCCGCCGGCAATCATGATGCGGCGCATTGGCTGGTCGCTGCGACGTAGTTCGCGCATGACCTGCCGGATGTGCGCCGTGGCGGCGAGGCAGAAGACCTCGTCGCCCGGCACGATGATGGTGTCGCCCTCAGGGATCAGCGCCTCGCCGTTGCGGTAGATCGCGGCGATACGCGCATCGATGTTGGGCAGGTGATAGCGCAGCGCCTTGAGCGGATGGCCGACCAGCGGGCCGTCCTCGAATGCCTGCACGCCGATCAGGCTGACTGCGCCCTCGGCAAACTCCAGTACCTGCAGGGCTTCCGGAAACGAGATGAGGTGCCGGATGTAATCGGTGACGATCTGCTCCGGGCAGATCGAGAAGTCGACGGCGAAGTTGTCGGCGGCGAGCAGCTCCGGGTGATCGACGAACTCGCCCGAGCGCAACCGCGCGATGCGGGTGGGCACGTTGTATACCGTCTTGGCGACGCGGCAGGCGCAAAGGTTGATCTGGTCGGACTGCGTGACTGCGATCAGCAGGTCGGCGTCTTCGGCGCCGGCCTCATGCAGCACTGATGGTGAGGCGCCGTTGCCGCAGATGGTGCGCACCTCGAAGCGGTCGCGCAGGCTTTCCAGCAGCTCGGCGCTGATGTCGACGAGGGTGATGTCGTTGGCTTCGGAAACCAGGTTTTCGGCGACCGAGGTGCCGACTTGTCCGGCGCCGAGAATGAGAATTTTCATGAACGCATCCCCCGCCCAAGGCTAGTTTTGAGCTTGAGATGCTAGGAGGACGGGAGTAAAGAAGTCGTAAAGTTTGTGCGCTGCAAAATGCCTTGGTTGGCAAGCACGCGTATGCGTGGCACATCGCTTGGCGGAGGGTCAGCCGGCGTCGAGTTCGGCGTCGAAGCGGATGTCGATGGCCAGGTCGTCGATCACAAGATGCATCGTCGCCGGCAGCTTGCCGCCCTTGAACGTGCCGGCCTCGGCGGCCGCGCGCACGGCTTTCTCGATCTCGATCTGGGAATTGACGCCGACGGTCTTCAGAAACTTCCGGATACTCATGTTCAGAACTTCGTCGTTCATCTGTCTGCCTCCTTGTTACGCGGCCGATGCTGCGCCGCAGGTCGAATCGACAGCAAGCATAGACGAGTCCGCCACCCGCGCGGGCGGTTGCGACCGGAGATCCGGACATGCACTCCCTGATCCGAAGCGGCGCCATGACGCTTGCACTGGCAGGCGTTTCCGCCTCCGCGTGGGCCGATGGCGTGGAAGGCACGATCGAACGCAACGACGCCGCCCAGCGCAGCTTCACCGTGCAGGGCATTTCCTTTGTCACCAGCGCGGCGACCGATTACGACGAAGGCCTGCAGCGCTTCGGGGATCTGCCCGTCGGGCAGCGCGTGGAAGTGGACTTCGACAACCGCGACGGTCGCCACATCGCGACCGAAGTCGAGCCCGAAGACTGAAAACCCTCAGTCCTCCACTGCGGAGGGCGTCGCGCCGGCGCCGGCCAGGTATTCGCGCAGCAGCCGGATCTCGCTCTTGGAGCAGGTCGAGCCGTGATGCGGGTGGTGCAGGAAGCCCTCGCGGCCGTTGAGCAGGATGCGGAAACGCGCGCCGTGCGCCGGTTCGATCTCTGCGCCGATATGGCGTA
Organism: Azoarcus sp.; assembly: GCA_041595655.1. GTDB lineage: Bacteria > Pseudomonadota > Gammaproteobacteria > Burkholderiales > Rhodocyclaceae > Pseudazoarcus. The sequence goes on along the minus strand of JBFHJY010000217.1, from coordinate 1,454 downwards.
GCAGTGATTCCACCTCACGCCAGTGCAGGTTGGCCGGTGCGGGTTCCTGGAAGATGCTGCGCAGCAGGGTGATGTGCTTGTGGCTCATGGTCGTGCTCCGCGAAGCAATGCACGTGAGACCACGATGCCAGCGCGCCGGTTCAGGCGGCGGCGTGGCTTACGGGTTTGGCGGCCATGCGCTGCAGCGCGGCGCGTCCGCTGCCGATGTGTTCGCGCATCAGCCGGCCCGCCGCTTCGGCATCGCGCGTGCGCAGTGCCGCTACGATGGCGCGGTGCTCCTCCAGCGACTGCTCCAGCCGCCCGTCGCCGAACAGTGAATGGTGGCGCGAGAGCTTGATCATCTTGCGCAGGTCATCCACCACGTGGGTCAGCCAGCCGTTGCCGGCGATGTCCTGCAGCTTGCGATGGAAAGCCTGGTTGGCCTCGAAGAAACGGTTGATGTCGCGTGCCTGCGCGGCGGCTTCGAGTTGCGCGTGAATGGCTTCCAGCGCCGCCAGATCGGCCGCGTTCGCGTGTTGCGCGGCCAGCCTTGCGGCCTCGGACTCGAGCAGCGACATGACGTCGAAGATCTCGTCCAGATCCGTCTCCGACACCTGGTTCACATAGCAGCCGCGACGCGGCTTGAGCGTCACCAGCCCTTCGGCGGCGAGCACCTTGAGCGCTTCGCGCAGCGGCGTGCGCGAGATGCCGTATTCCTCGGCCAGCGACTGCTCATCCACCCAGGTGCCGGGCGTAAGCTCGTGCGCGAAGATGCGTTGGCGCAGGCGTTCGGCCACTTCCTGGTACAGCGCGAGCGGGGCGATGGGGTTGGGGGCGTTCATCGTTGGCGGTCGGGTGCGGCGCGCGCTCACGAACAGGGTGGCACCGCTTGTATCCATAATTATGGATGCAGTATTCTAGCCGCCAGTTCGCAAGTCAAGCCGCGCGCACTCGCGCCGGCGCTGTCTGCCGCAATCGCCACACGAGGTTCACGATGTCGCAATCCGCTTTCCCGCCCGTGCCGCCGTCCGACCTGGACGCCTGGCGCAAGGCCGCTTCCCGCAACGCACCTGAGGGCGACGTCAGCCGGCTCGACTGGGTCACGCCCGAGGGCATCCGCATCAAGCCGCTGTACACGGTGGCCGACGTGGCCGGCCTGCCTTTTGCCGACACGCTGCCGGGCTTCGAGCCCTTTCTGCGTGGCCCGCAGCCGACGATGTATGCGGTGCGGCCGTGGACCATCCGTCAGTACGCCGGCTTCTCCACGGCGGAAGCGTCGAACGCCTTCTACCGCAAGGCGCTGGCGGCCGGCGGGCAGGGCGTGTCGGTGGCCTTCGATCTGGCCACGCACCGCGGCTACGACTCGGACAACCCGCGCGTGGTGGGCGACGTCGGCAAGGCCGGCGTGGCGATCGATTCGGTCGAGGACATGAAGATCCTGTTCGACGGCATCCCGCTCGACAAGGTGTCGGTGT
>JBFHJY010000216.1:0-3510 GCA_041595655.1 Azoarcus sp. | reverse complement strand
GTAGTCCATCGGGTGGCGCTCGGGTGACTGCACGTAGTGGTCCGGGTAGCCGACGATGTTGGCTTCGGCGATCCAGGCGGTGCGGCGCGCGCCATTGGCATCCTGTCCGCGACCGAACCACACCGGCTCGCCCTCGGGGCCGACGATTACGCACTGGTGCACATAGAAGGACCAGCCGTCGTAACCGGTGAGCCAGTTCATGTTGGTCGGGTCGGTGACGATCAGCACCTCGATGCCGCGTGCGTCCATCGCTGCACGGGTTCTGGCGAGACGGCTGGCGTACTCGGTGCGTTCGAAAGGCAGGTTGATGTGGTCGGGCATGGGCGCTCTCCGGTCTGGCGCGGTATCAGGATTCGAATGCGGTGCCATACCCGCCGGCGACGGCCCGCGAGAAGGCGAGAGTCGCAATGGCGGTGTCCTGGGCGCCGGTGCCGGTGAGGTCGCAGATCGTCACTTCGTCGCGCTGCGTGCGGCCCGGCGTCTGCCCGGCGATGATCTGACCAAGCTCGGGAAAGTGCGCGTCGGCGGCGACGACGCCGGCCTCGATGGCGTGATGCAGTTCGCCGAGCACGCGCACCTGGGCGAGGCGGTCAGCGACATAGCGTGCTGCGGTCAGCGCGGCGGGGGCGATCTCGTTCTTGTGTTCGGCATCCGACCCCATCGCGGTGATGTGCAGACCGGGGTGCAGGTGGCGTGCCTCGATCAGCGGCGCATGGCTGGGCGTCGTCGTGATCGCGACGTCGGCGCCGTCGAGCGCTGCGTCGATGTTTTCGCAGGCGCTCACCGGGAAGCCCAGCGCGCGCGTCATCTCTTCGGCAAAACGCTGTGCGGCCTCGGCGCGCGGTGCCCACACCGTGGCCGAGGTGATTTCGCGTACCAGGGTCAGCGCCTTCAGCTGCAGTCGCGCCTGCTCGCCAGCGCCGATCACGGCGGCACGGCGTGCATCCTCGCGTGACAGCCAGCGGGCGGCGACAGCGCCTGCGGATGCGGTGCGGACCGCGGTCAGGTAGCCGTTGTCGAGCAGAAGCGCCTCGGGCACGCCGGTGCGGGCTGAGAGCAGCACCATCAAGCCATTGAGGCTGGGCAGGCCAAGCCTGGGGTTGTCGAAGAAGCCCGGACTCATCTTGATCGCGAAGCTGTCGAGGCCCGGCAGGTAGGCGGTCTTTACATCGACTTCGCCGTTGTGCGCCTCGATGTCGAGCCGCAGGATCGGCGGCATGACGACCTTCTCGGTGGCGAGCAGGCGGAACGCGTTTTCGATGCAGTCGACTGCGGCCGCGTCGAGTGTGACGCAAGCGCGCAGATCGGATTCGCTCAGCAGAATGACTTTCGACATGCAGCCCTCTTTGGTCCGGATAAGCCCGGCCGGTGCGCCGGGGATTGAGGTCCAGTGTAGGAGGGCGAATCGGGGGTTCTGCGTGTCCTAGTGCAATGCGCAAAATATTCTGCTATTGCTGCAGGCGCGTTGCGGCGCCGGGGCTGGCGAGGCGTGCGCCCCGACCGCCCGGTGGAGGTTCACAGGTAGTGGTGCACCTGCGGATACTGGCGGAAAATGTCTGCTGTTGTCGCCAGCGCACCGTTGATCCGGACGTCACTGTCGTCCGCTCCAAGGCAGATGCGAATGGCGTTCGGACGCGGTGTGCCGAGGGTCAGGAAAGGGTCGGGCGATGTGACCGCGACGAGGTGATGGCGCAACTGTTCTACCAGGCTGTCGAGCTGCCAGTGCTTCGGCACCCCCACCCATGCGGACAATGCTGCGGGGTGATTCGACAGGGTAAATTCGCCGAGATGCTCTTCGACCATCCGGTGGCGCAGCGCAAGGTGCTCGCGCTGCAAGGCGACCAGCCGGGACGCGGTGCCGTCTGCGATCCAGCGTGTCGCGACCTCGGCGAGCAAGGGGGTCGCCATCCAGCAGTTGACGCGCAGAATGCTCTCGACACGCAGTGCGAGACGCCGCGGCATCCTGAGGTAGCCGGTGCGAAGTCCCGTCAGTACGGACTTCGTGAAGCTCGTCAGATAGAAGCCCAGCTCCGGAATATGACTGGTGATGGGGGGCGGGCGCTGGGTGAGCAGTGGCCCGAACACGTCGTCCTCGATCACATACACGCCGTAACGCTCTGCGATGCGGGCGATTGCACGCCGACGCGAGTCCGACATCAGGGCGCCGGTGGGGTTGTTCAGGTTCGGCGTGCACACCAGTGCGGTGATCCGCTCATTGGCGCACATGTCTTCGAAATGGTCGGGCTGGATACCGTACTCGTCGGAGTCCAGCCCCTTGAGGGTGAAGCCCAGCACTTGCGCCGAGCCGATCACGCCATGGTCGGTGATGCTGTCAGTGAGAACGGTGTCGCCGGGGCTCACCAGTGAGGCGAGGGCGAGGAACTGCGCATGCGAGGCGCCGTTCGTGATCAGCAGCGTTTCAATCGAAGCCTCGACCCCCAGCCCCGCGACCCACTCGACGCCCGCTGCGCGGTGGTGCTCAAACCCGGCGATCGGCCGGTAGGCGCGCATCCACGGCTGTTCCGGCTGGGCTGCGAGGGCTGCACACGCCTCCCGCCACGCATCTTCATGCGCGTCGGTGTACACCATGCGGGCAATGGAAAAATCGATCAATGAACGTTCGGCGCGATCGAGCATGTAGCTCGCGACCTTCTCGGTGACGCGCTTTGCGACAAAACTTCCGCGCCCGACCTCACATCGGATCACGCCCGTCTGCTCGAGCTCCTTGTAGGTGTTGGTGACCGTCTGCACGCTGATGCCGAGCTTGTGGCCGACTTCGCGTTGCGGTGGCAGGCGGGTGCCCTCGGGAAGCGCGCCGCTCTCGATGTCGGCGGCAATCGCCTGCACGAGGATCTTGTACTTCGACTCCCCGCCGCGCGCTGCGTCCAGCGCCTTTCGCCATTGCTCCATCATGGAATGCTCCTCCCTCAGCCCTGCGCCCGATGGCCGTTCGGGGCAGGCGTGGTAACTGGCTTACGTGGCGTCGTCATCAAGCTGTTCACAGATGAGCTTCCGATGCAGCGCCATGTCGATGTTCTGCCCGCTGGCGACAACAACGGTGGTGCCGGTGTTGGCGACGCACCCGCTCAGCAGCGCCGCGATGCCGACGGCTCCGCTGCCTTCGAGGATGAGCCGCTCCTCGCGATAGGCATGCCCGATCGCGCGCGCGATCGCTTCTTCAGAGACTAGCACTGTCTCGTCAACAAGTTCCTGGGCCATGCGGAAGGTGTGGCGATTGTCCAGGCCGATGCCGCCACCCAGTGAATCGGCAAGCGTCTCCAGCTCTTCGACCTGCACCGGCCGGCCGGCGGCGAGGCTGGCGTGCATTGCACAACCCCGTTCCATGGTGACGCCGATGACCCGGATGTTGCGCGACGCGCTCTTCATTGCGAGTGCAACGCCGGCGATCAGCCCGCCGCCCGACAGGGGGACGAGCACGGTGTCGACACTGGGCAGGTCGTCGAGGATCTCGAGGCCGGTCGTACCCTGGCCGGCGATCACGTCGGGGTG
>JBFHJY010000215.1:0-3525 GCA_041595655.1 Azoarcus sp. | reverse complement strand
TGGTCGAGAACATCCAGAAGCTGGTGCCCGACTACATGCTGATGGGCGAGCGCGGCATGGCCGACATGGGCGAGATGGAGATGCCGCTGCCGGACAACACCCTGCCGATGATGACGGGCCAGGGACCCTTCGGCGCGGTGGAAATGGGCGGCATGTTCACCGTGCTCAAGGTGCGCCGCGAGCAGAAGCGGGGGGACTACCGCGACCCGGGCTGGTTCAGGCATCCCAAGGGGACGGTGGCCTACGAGTGGACGGGCGCAGCGCTGCCTGAACCCGCTCGCGGCGACGCGGCGGGCGCCTCGAGCATGCCGCGTACAGCGGGCGGACCGCCTGTCGAGATGGCCGTACGCAAACCCACTGGCCATCAAGGTCATTGAGGTCGAACGCCGTGCAATCGGCGCAAACCCCGGCACAAATGAAGCCTCACCCAACAGAGAGATGGAGATCCCCATGAAAAGTCGTCGTCGATTTCTGGCCACCAGCCTTGCCGCCGGTGTGCTTGCCGTTCACCGCAGCACGTTCGCCCATGGCAATGCCGAACATGCCGACAAAGCAGCGTCCGATACCCCCAAGGAGCAGCAGCAATGGGGGATTGCGGGGGACGCGAAAGCCGTCTCGCGCGCGATCGCCATCGTGATGACCGATGAGATGCGCTTCGTTCCGGACCGCATCGAGGTGCGTCTGGGCGAGACGATCCGATTCACCCACGAAAATCGAGGCGCGGTGATGCACGAGATGGTGGTCGGTACGCCCAAGACGCTTGCCGAGCACGCGGAGATGATGCAGCGCTTCCCGGAGATGGAACATGACGAACCGTGGATGTCGCATGTCGCGCCAGGTGGGCGCGGAGAAATGATCTGGCACTTCAACCGTGCGGGGGACTTCCAGTTCGCCTGCCTGATTCCCGGCCACTTCCAGGCCGGCATGATCGGCACGATCAAGGTCGGCTGACAGAAACGTAATCCGTGCGTCAGCGTCCCGTTGGTGAGCGCTTCGCATAATCGTGCTCACTCTCGAACTCACACAGAATTTGAACCCTTGGAGAAGCCCATCATGAAAAAGACCCTCATCACCACTGCGCTCCTGGCCTTGCTCGGCGGCGGCGCCCCGCTTGCGTTCGCACAGGCCGATCACGATGCACATCACGGCGGGGCGAGTGCCCCGGCCGAAGCCAACGCCAAGCTGGCCGAGGGCACGGTCAAGAAGATCGACAAGTCGGCTGGCAAGCTGACCATTGCCCATGGCCCCCTGGAGTCGCTCGGCATGCCGGCGATGACCATGGTGTTCCGCGCGGCCGAGCCGGGCATGCTTGATCAGGTCAAGGCGGGCGACAAGATCCGGTTCGCGGTCGAGAAGGTCGGCGGTGCGCTGACCGTGACGTCTCTCGAGCCCGCCCAGTGACGCCTATCCCGCAGGTGCGTCGCGTTCCACTCTGACCGGCCAGCCGTGGGGATGCCCCACTGAGTGGCTGAACGACGAGGCGGGTGGCGAAGGGCCTGCGCATGCACTTCACCGCCTGCCGGAATCGTTTCTCGATGAAATCCCCGTTCGCAGTACCCTCATCTCACCTGCTACGTCCTGCAGCGCTTGCACTGGTGGTCGCGCTCACGCTGGGAAGTGGCAGTGCCTGGACACAGGGTTCGCCCGACACTCCAACGCTCGGCTCGAGCCCCCAGGCGCTGATTGAATATGCGCGCCACAGCAACCCCGGCTTTGCCGCTGCCCGCGCGGAAGCGTCCGCAGCGCAGGAGCGCGTGACGCCCGCCGGTGCGCTGCCCGACCCGACGTTCGAGGTCGAGCTGATGGACGCCACCAACACCATGAGCGGGCGCTCGGCGTCGTTGCTGCCCGGCCAGGTGGGCGAGACCCGCTACCGCATCACCCAGCCGCTACCCGGGTGGGGCAAGCGCGAGCTGGCGGTGAAGGCCGCCGAAGCCCAGGCGACCCAGGCTGATGCGATGCGCGATACCTCCTGGGCTGAGCTCGCGGCAAAGATCGAGACGCTGTGGTTGCGCTACTACGCCGCCGACCGCGAACTCGTCCTCAACCGCGAGGGCTTGACCTTGCTGAAAAGCCTGGAGGAACTCAGCCTGGCCCGTTACGAGTTGGGTCTGCTGCCGCAGCAGGCGGTGCTGCGCATGCAGCGCGAAATCACTGCCCAGCGCCTCGCGCTCGTGGAGGTCGAACAGCGGCGCAAGGGGCTGGCAGCGGGGCTCAACGGCCTGCTCGGCCGGGCGCATGATGCGCCGCTCGCCACACCCGCAGATCCAGCCCCCTTGCCCGAGCAGCTGGAGGCGGGCGCCCTTTTTGAGTCGGCGGCCAGTGCCAACCCGGACGTGAATGCCGCCGCCTACGGCATCGACGTGGCACGTGCCGAGCGCGAACGAACGTATCAGGACCGCTTGCCGGACTTCGCCGTTGGCGTGCGCAACAACCGCCCGGATGAAGGCAAGGCGTCCTGGGACGTGATGTTCGAGGTGATGATCCCGCTGCAGCAGTCCAGCCGTCGCGCCAGGGAGCGCGAAGCCGAGTACATGCTGATGGCGGCCGAGGCGCGGCGGGAGGACGCCCGCGCGCGCGCGACCGGCGAGCTCGGTATTGCCTGGTCGATGTATGCGCAAGGCCGCGAGACCTTGCGCCTGCTCGAACATGCGTTGCTGCCGCAGGCCCAGGCCACCCGGGATGCAAGTCAGGCCGCGCTCAGCAGCGGCAAGGTCGACTTCGACAGCGTGATCGAAGCCGAGCGCCAGCTCATCGACATCCGGACTCAACGCTTGAAGGCCGAGCTCGACACGCGCCTGGCGCTGACAGAAATCAAGAAACTGACAGGGGATCTGAAGTGAGCTCAGCCGTTCGAATGACGGCGATCGCTGTGGGCGTGGCGATTGCCATAGGTGCGGGGTACTGGATTGCGCACCTGCAAAATGCTGGAAATCCAGTTCCGCTGATCACCGAAAGCCAGGCGCAAAGCGATAGCGCAGCCCCGGCCGACGGCGAACGCAAGATCCTCTACTACCGCAACCCGATGGGCCTGCCCGACACCTCGCCCGTGCCGAAGAAGGATTCGATGGGCATGGACTACATCCCCGTCTATGCCGACGACAAGCCGGACGACAGTGGCGCAGTGGTGGTCAGCCCCGCGCGCATCCAGACCCTGGGGGTGAAGACTGCCGAGGTTGAAGTGCGCGCCGTGGATTCGGCGGTGCGCGCGAGCGGCCGGATTGAGCTCGACGAGCGCAGGCAGGTGGTGGTGGCACCGCGCTTCGAGGGCTGGATCGAGCGCCTGCATGTGAATGCCGTGGGCGACGTGGTGAAGAAGGGCCAGCCGCTGTTCACCGCCTACAGCCCCGAGTTGCAATCGACCGGCGAGGAGCTGCGCATCGCCGAGCGCCTGGCCAGCCAGAGCGCGGCCCATGATGCGCTGGCGAGCGAATCCGCCCGCCGCCTGGCCGAGGCGACGCGCGCGCGCCTGCGCAACCTGCAGGTCGCCGGCCAGGCCGGTGCGCGCCAGGTCTTCCACGCCCC
>JBFHJY010000214.1:0-3535 GCA_041595655.1 Azoarcus sp. | reverse complement strand
TTCGGTTTCATGGACCCCTGGGAGGATCCGTTCGGCCGTGGCTACCAGTTGTCGCACGCGCTGATCGCCTTCGGACGCGGCGAGTGGCTCGGCGTCGGCCTGGGCGGGAGCGTCGAGAAGCTGTTCTATCTGCCCGAGGCGCACACCGACTTCCTGCTGGCGGTGATCGCCGAGGAGCTCGGTTTCATCGGCGTGCTGACGGTGGTGCTGCTGTTCGCCATCCTCGTGCAGCGCGCCTTCGCCATCGGTCGCGAGGCGATCAACCTCGAGCGTTACTTTGCCGGCCTGGTCGCGATGGGCATCGGTCTGTGGCTCGGCGTGCAGTCCTTCATCAACATGGGCGTCAACATGGGCTTGCTGCCGACCAAGGGCCTGACCCTGCCGCTGATGAGTTTCGGTGGGTCGGCCATCGTCGCCGGCTGCATCTCGCTGGCGATCCTGCTGCGCGTGGACTGGGAGAACCGGCAGATGCGCAAGGGGGTGAGTCCATGAGCGCGCCGACCATCCTGATCATGGCCGGTGGCACGGGTGGGCACATCTACCCCGGTATCGCGGTGGCCGAGGCCCTGCGTGCGCGCGGCTGGCGCATCGTGTGGCTCGGCAATCCGGACGGCATGGAAGCCGACATCGTCCCGGCGCGTGGCTACGAGACCGAATGGATCCGCTTCGGCGCCTTGCGTGGCAAGGGACTGGTCCGCAAGCTGCTGTTGCCGCTGAACCTGTTGTCGGCGTTCTGGCAGGCGCTCGGCGCGTTGCGCCGCGTGAAACCCGATGTGGTGCTCGGCATGGGCGGCTACATCAGCTTTCCGGCCGGCATGATGGCCGCACTGACCGGCCGCCCGCTGGTGCTGCACGAGCAGAACTCGGTCGCCGGACTGGCCAACAAGGTATTGGCCGGCGTGGCCGACCGCGTCCTGACCGGTTTCCCGGAGGTGCTTGGCAAGGGACGCTGGATCGGCAATCCGGTGCGCGCCGAGATTGCCGGGGTGGTGCCTCCCGATGAGCGCTTCGTCGGCCGCGAGGGGCCGCTGCGTCTGCTCGTGGTCGGCGGCAGCCTCGGTGCCTCGGTGCTCAACAGCGTCGTGCCGCAGGCTCTGGCGCGCATTCCGGCAGACATGCGCCCGTTCGTCACGCATCAGGCCGGGCGCAAACAGTTCGACGCGCTCGAGCAGTCCTACGCCGGGGCCGGAGTCGATGGCGAACTGGTCGATTTCATCGACGACATGGACGTGCGTTACGCGGCAGCCGACCTCGTCATCTGCCGTGCCGGCGCCCTCACCGTGGCCGAACTCGCGGCCGCCGGCGTGGCGAGCCTGCTGGTGCCCTATCCGCATGCGGTGGATGACCATCAGTCCGGCAATGCACGCTTTCTCGCCGAGCGCGGCGCAGCGATGGTGCTGCCGCAGAGCGAACTGGAGCCCATCGGCCTGGCGGACATCCTGCGCGGGCTGGATCGCGAGCGCTTGCTGGACATGGCACGGCGCGCGCGCGAACTGGCCAAAGCTGACGCTGCGGTCGTGGTGGCCAACGAGTGCGAACTGCTCGTGAAAGGGAAGAAGGCATGAAGCACAAGGTCAAGCGAATTCACTTCGTCGGCGTCGGTGGGGCCGGCATGAGCGGCATCGCCGAGGTGCTGGCCAACCTGGGGTTCGGCGTGACCGGCTCCGACCTGCATGACAGCGCGACCACCCGGCGTCTGCGCACGCTGGGCGTGACGGTGCTGATCGGGCATGACGCAGCCAACGTCGAGGGTGCCGATGCCGTGGTGATCTCGACGGCGGTGGCCGGCGACAACCCGGAGGTCATCGCGGCGCGTGGGCGCGGCATCCCGGTCGTGCCGCGCGCCCAGATGCTGGCCGAGCTGATGCGTCTGAAGCACGGCATCGCGATTGCCGGCACGCACGGCAAGACGACGACGACCTCGCTGGTGGCGAGCATCCTCGCCGAAGGCGGCATGGATCCGACCTTCGTCATCGGCGGACGGCTGACCGCCGCCGGCGCCAATGCGCGGCTGGGCAAGGGCGACTTCCTGGTGGCCGAGGCCGACGAGTCGGATGCGTCCTTCCTGCTGCTCAATCCGGTGATCTCGGTGGTCACGAACATCGACGCGGATCACATGGAGACCTATGGCCACGATTTCACGCGGCTCAAGCAGGCCTTCGTCGATTTCCTGCAGCGCCTGCCGTTCTATGGCGTTGCCGTGTTGTGCGAGGACGATCCGGTGGTGCGCGAGATCGCCCCGCTGGTGTCCAAGCAGATCATGCGTTTCGGCTTCTCGGAGAGCGCCAGCATCCGCGCCGAGAACGTGCGTGCCGACGGTCGGCGCATGCTGTTCGACGCGGTGCGCGTGAATGGCACGATCACGCGCCTGCCGATCGAACTCAATCTGCCGGGCCGCCACAACGTGCTCAACGCGCTGGCGGCAATCGCGGTGGCGACCGAGGTGCAGGTGCCGGATGAGGCCATCGTCAAGGCGCTGGCCGAGTTCCGCGGGGTGGGCCGCCGCTTCCAGGACTATGGCGAGATCGCCTTGCCGTCCGGCGGCACCTTCACGCTGATCGACGACTACGGCCATCACCCGGTCGAGATGGCGGCCACCATCGCCGCCGCGCGCGGAGCCTACCCTGACCGGCGTTTGGTGCTGGCCTTCCAGCCGCATCGCTACACGCGCACGCGCGACTGTTTCGAGGATTTCGTGAAGGTTTTGTCGTCGGTCGACGGCCTCCTGCTGGCTGAGGTCTACGCCGCCGGCGAACCGCCTGTCGTCGCCGCCGACGGGCGCAGTCTGGCGCGTGCGCTGCGCGTCGCGGGCAAGGTCGAGCCGGTCTTCGTCGAGTCCATCGACGACATGCCGGAAGCCATCCTGAGCAGCGCTCAGAACGGTGATGTGGTGGTCACCATGGGTGCGGGCTCGATCGGCGCCGTGCCGGGCAAGCTCGCCGAATCAAATGGAGTGAAGTCGTGAGTCAGCAGTTCGGTAAGGTTGCGGTCCTGTTCGGCGGAAGTTCGGCCGAACGCGAGGTGTCGCTGATGTCGGGCAAGGCCGTGCTCGAGGCGCTGCTGCGTCGCGGTATCGATGCCCACGCCTTCGATCCGGCCGAGCGTGACGTGTGGGCCTTGCGCGACGAGGGATGTGAACGTGCCTTCATTGCGCTGCATGGCCGCGGCGGCGAGGACGGCACGATCCAGGGCGCGCTCGAGATGCTCGGCATCCCCTACACCGGCAGCGGCGTGATGGCCTCGGCGCTGTCCATGGACAAATGGCGCACGAAGATGGTGTGGGCGGCCTGCGGCCTGCCGACGCCGCGCTATGCGCTGCTCGACGGGCACACCGATTTCGATGCCGTGGCGCGCGAACTGGGCCTGCCGATCTTCGTCGAGTCCATCGACGACATGCCGGAAGCCATCCTGAGTAGCGCACAGGACGGTGATGTGGTGGTCACCATGGGTGCGGGTTCGATCGGCGCCGTGCCGGGCAAGCTCGCCGAATCAAATGGAGTGAAGTCGTGAGTCAGCAGTTCGGTAAGGTTGCGGT
>JBFHJY010000213.1:0-3583 GCA_041595655.1 Azoarcus sp. | reverse complement strand
CTGCGGCGGCATGGCGCCGCAGCGCTCCATCAATGAAGAACTTGCGGGATGCTGGACATGAATGATGATCGAAGGGCGAAGAACATCCGGCTGGGGTTGATCCTGGCGGGCGTTGCGCTGTTCTTCTTCGTGTATGCCTTGATGAAGTTCAGGATGGCGTAATGGGTCGCCAGGATGCGCGCGAGAACCGCCGTCTGCTCGTCAGGCTGATGCTGGCGGTGGTGGTGATGTTCGGTTTCGGCTTCATGCTGGTGCCGTTCTACGAAAAGATCTGCGAGGTCACCGGGCTCAACAACATCCTGCAGGCCAGCGAGGCGCCGAAGAACACGCAGGTCGATCGTTCGCGTCTGGTCACCATCGAGTTCGATGCCAACACCCATCAGGATCTGCCGTGGAGCTTCCGTCCGCAGCAGAACGTGCTCAAGGTGCATCCGGGCGAGTTGACGACGGTGATGTACGAAGTGTCGAACAAGCAGGATCGCCCGGTTACCGGGCAGGCGGTGCCGAGCTACGGGCCTCAGCTGGCGGGTCGCTACTTCATGAAGATGGACTGTTTCTGCTTCACCCAGCAGACCCTGCAGGCCGGCGAATCGCGGGTCATGCCTGTGGCATTCGTGATCGATCCGGACTTGCCGGATGATGTCCATACCATCGTGCTGTCATATACCTTTTTCGGCGTGGCGGGGCGTACCGCGCAGGCGCCGACGACCGCCGGGGGATCGTGAGATGGTCAGGGTGAGCGCGCACAGTGAGTGAAGAGAAAGCCGGATTCTGGGCGACGGTTCGGGCAGTGCTGTGGTCGTTCATCGGGATTCGCCGGCGCAGCGCCTATCAGAGCGATGCGCGCTCGCTCGATCCGCGTGCCGTGGTGGTTGCCGGGGTGATCGCCGGTGTGGTTTTTGTCCTGACCATCGTGATGGTGGTCAGGCTGGTTCTTCCGGACTGAGGCCTGCCGCTGGACCGGAGGGGACGGAGAGGGAGTGGCAGGCTGCCGGAAGGAATGTTCCGGTCGATGATCGCAGGGCTTGAGCAGAAAGCACGACAACAAGCAACAAAACGGATCGCGCGGCAAGCGCGGCATTCAACATGGGGGTAGCCGATGAGTCACGCACTGGAAAAGTATTTCGTTCCCGAGCCGTCGAAGTTTCCGATCTTCGGTTCGGTCGCCCTGCTGCTGTTCGCGACCGGGGCGGTAAGCTGGCTGAACAAGGTGGATGCCGGGCCGGTGTTGTTCTTTCTCGGCGTGGCGCTGCTGATCTACATGCTGTTCGGCTGGTTCGGGACGGTGGTGCGCGAGTCGCAGTCGGGCAAGTACAGCAAGCAGGTCGACCGTTCCTTCCGCTGGTCGATGGGCTGGTTCATCTTTTCCGAAGTGATGTTCTTCTCGGCGTTCTTCGGCGCGCTGTTCTATGCGCGTGTGCTGAGCGTGCCCTGGCTGGGTTCGGGCGAGAATGAGGCGCTGCTGTGGCAGGGCTTCGAAGCGGCCTGGCCCACCGATGGCCCGAATCCGCACGCCGAAGGCTTCACGCCGATGGGCGCCTGGGGCATTCCGGCATTCAACACCGCCTTGCTGCTGACTTCCGGCGTGACCCTGACCTGGGCCCATCACGGCCTGCTCAAGGGAAATTGCAGCCAGCTCACCCGCGGTCTGCTGCTGACCATCCTGCTGGGCCTGGTCTTCCTCGGCTTCCAGGTCTATGAGTACGTGCATGCGCATGCTGACCTGAATCTGCGCATGTCGAGCGGCATCTATGGGTCGACCTTCTACATGCTGACGGGCTTTCACGGCATCCACGTGACGATTGGCGCGATCATGCTGATCGTGATGTATCTGCGCTCACGAGCCGGACATTTCACGCCCGACAGCCACTTCGCATTCGAAGCCGCAGCGTGGTACTGGCACTTTGTCGACGTGGTCTGGCTGGGCCTGTTCGTGGTGGTCTACTGGCTATAACTTCGTCGTAAGCAGGCCTGATGCGAAGCCCCCCATCAGCATCAGGAACAGGATCAGGGAGAGTCCCACCCGCAACGCGAGCGCCTTCACGGTGCGGGTGCCTTGTCCCTTGTCCCGCATCAGGAAGAACAGGGCCGAGCCGAGGCTGGCCACGATCAGCACCAGGAACAGGATGACGATGATTTTCATGCAAGAGGTCCTTGTGTTTTTGCGGGGCCTGGCGGCAATCCAAGGCGCATGCCGGATTGTCGCGCGAAGCGGGCCGGTTGTGGGCGGTGGTGTCGCTTGCTGATGCGCTTTCCCCGGTTTGTCCGCATCGTTCCTGTGCTGTCCGGTGTGCTCGTCGCGGTGGTCGCGGTGCAACTCGGTAACTGGCAGCTGCGCCGCGCCGACGAGAAGCGTGAGATCGGTGAGCGCATTTCCCGCTTTGCCGATGCGCCTGCCCGGCCCGTCGATTCCGCCGCCACTGAGTCGCCGCCGGAGTTTTCAACGGTCCGCTTGCAGGGCCAATGGCTCGCCGAGGCGGTGATGTATTACGACAATCGTGTTCACGAGCGTCGGCCCGGTTACCACGTGCTGATGCCGCTCCGCCTCTCCGACGGATCGTCCGTACTGGTCAATCGCGGCTGGGTTGCCGCGGCTGCCGATCGTTCGATCCTGCCGTCGGTCGTGACGCCCGAAGGTCCGGTCGAGGTCGTCGGGAGGGTGACCGTGCCGGAAGTCGATCCATTCTCGTTGGGCGACAGTCCGCGTGACGGACAACGCTGGCAGTTCGTCGATCCGGCGGCCTATCGTGAATGGGCCGGAATCGACGTGCCGGGCTGGATCGTGCAGCAAACCTCCGCTGCGCCCGATGCGCTGGTGCGCGTCTGGAGCCCGCCCGATCTGGGTGAGGACACCCACCGGGGCTATGCCGTGCAGTGGTATTCGCTTGCAGCGCTGGCTGCGGCGCTGACCGGTTTCCATCTCTTCAGGAGTTTCCGCAAGCATGCAGCGTAACGCCAAGCTGACCCTGGCCGCCTTGATCCTGGCGTGCACCCTGCCGGTGGTGGCGTCCTACGTCACCTACTACTTCTGGCAACCGGACGACACCATGAACTACGGCGAACTGCTCGAGCCGCAGGCCCTGCCGGAAGCGACCGCCGAGGGCATCGGAGGCGCGGACATCGATCTGGCCGGCATGCGCGGACACTGGACCATGGTGTTTGCCGGAGCGGCGGCCTGTGACGAGGCCTGTGGCAAGGCGCTCTACGCCATGCGTCAGGGCTGGCTGGCGCAGGGCGAGGAGATGCGCCGGCTCGAGCGGGTGTGGCTCGTCGCCGATGACGGCTCGCCGGCCGAAGATGCGGTTGCCGATCAGCGCGGACTCAAGCTCGCACGCGCCGTGCCGGCGTGGACCGAACGCTTGCCGGGCGTCGAGCAGGGCGGGCATATTTACCTCGTCGATCCGCTCGGCAACGTGATGATGAGGTTTCCGCCGGATCCGGACGTGAAACGGTTGATCAAGGACCTGCAACGATTGCTCAAGTACTCACGCCTGGGTTGAACATGAATCTCTACCGCAAACTGATCGTCCTGACGCTGATCCTGACTTCCATCGTGGTGGTGTTCGGCGCCTATGTGCGTCTG
>JBFHJY010000212.1:0-3607 GCA_041595655.1 Azoarcus sp. | reverse complement strand
GAGCGTGAGGAGAAGTGCGGCGGCGAGCTTTGTCAGGGCGTTCATGCCGCTCTCGCGTCGGCTTGTGGAATGGTTCCTTGGGGACATGCGGGTCTCCTGGGGAGGTGTTGACTTGTGGGAGGGAAAACCGGCTGGCGCGCTCATCGCTACGCCGGCCATGGTCGGATGAAGGTCGGCGCGCGTCTCCGCGCCGACCGACTGGACTGGCTCGCGTGGCGCAGCCCCGACGCGAGGATGAGGCCACGGTGGAGCGCGACTGCGCGGGTGAGCGCACGCTCGACGCGGTCACCCGCAGGCTGCCCGGAAGGCCATGCAGTGACCGTGAAACCGCAGGCTGGCGGCCACGCCAGGGCACCGGGATCGGTCATGGCGCCCGGGCTTCGACCAAGCCCGAGCGAACGGCGATCAGCGCCAGTTCGGCTGCGCTCCTGACATCGAGCTTCTGTTTGATGTGATACAGGTGGGTTCCGACCGTGCTCGCGCTTAGCTTCTGGCTCCGGGCGATGTCGTTCGTGGACATGCCCTGCGCGAGCTTCATGAAGACGGCGAACTCCTTGTCGGTCAGCGCGGCAAGCGGATCGGCACCACCCGAGAGCTGGGCAAGTGCGAGTTGTGGCGCGAGCTCGGGATCCAGGTAGCGCCCGCCGCGCGCGACCTGCGCAACGGCACGTATCAATTCGCCTGGCTGCGCCTGCTTGCAGAGATACCCCGCAGCGCCCGCCTTCAATGCCCGAAGCGGAGTCTGTGCATCGAAATGGGCGGACAACATCAGGACTCGGGCAGCGGGATGATGCGCGATCAGCCGCTCGAGGGCACCCAGGCCGCCAAGCCCGGGCATGGTGACATCCATCACCATCACGTTCGGACGATGCTCGGCGAAGAGGGCAACGGCGTCCTCGCCGCAAGCGGCTTCAGCCACCACCGCCGCCCCCGCCCCTTCGAGCAGCATGCGGAAGCCCATGCGCACGACAGCATGGTCATCGGCCAAGATCAGACGAAGATTCTCAAGCGCACAGCCCATCAGTGGACTCCTCGCGCGACGGCGACAGTGGCAGATAGGCCCGGACGCGCAATCCCCCGCCCGGTGGCGTGTGCAGCTGGAGCGCGCCTTGCAGTTCGGCGACGCGCTCGCGCATGCCGACGAGACCGTAGTGCCCGCGCTTTTCGGTCTCGCCAAGCCCGCAGCCGTCGTCACGGACCTCGAGCACTAGGGTCTCGTCCGTGAACTCGAGCCGCACGCCGACGCGCGAGGCGCCCGAGTGTCGGGCGACGTTGGTGAGGCTTTCCTGGAGCAGGCGCAACACCGCACTGCGCACACGCTCTCCGGTTGCGGGTGCGTTCGCTGCGGCATGGGATTCGATCGTGATGTGCGGATAATTGCGAGACCAGAGTCGGCAGTACGCCAGGACCTCCTCGCCAACCTCGCCCGCGGGGTCCGCCGAAGACCGCAGTCGCTGCAGGATGTTGCGCACGCCGTCCTGCATCTGGCCGGTCATCGCCAGAATGGCCTGGGCGCTGCCGTAGACCTGCGGCTCGTCCTCGCTGCGCTGCATGAGTGCGCCGGAGATCGCGCGCACCGCCGTTATCGCCTGCGCGAGTTCGTCGTGCAGTTCCCGCGCGATCAGTTGCCGCTCCTGCTCGATCCGGGCCTGGAGGCGGCGCACGAAGGCCTGATCCTCTTCGAGGCGATGGTTTTGCGCACGGCTCTGATCGAGCGCGTCGGCCAGGCGATTGTAGCTGGCGGCGACCCGATCGAGTTCGGCGACACCGTAGTGTGGAAGCCGGAGGTCGAAGCGCCCGTTCGCGCCTCGAGAGAGTGCCTCATGGATTTCGGCGAGCGGTTTCAACGCCCGGTTCAGCGCCGCTCGCGCACTGAAGGTGGCGATCATCAGCAGCGCCAGGGCGGTGCCGGCGGCAGCTCTGATGTCGTCCCAGGCATCGAGTACCGACCGCGAGCTATCGGGCCGCAGCAGGATCTTGCGCTCCCCGACAGGGAACTCGCGTGCCGGCAGGGAGGGACTGATCCAGCCAGCGAACCAGTCGGGTGCGTAACGGCCGGACTTGTAGGTCGACTCGGGTGACAAGTAGACGGTCGATCCGTCCTCGGCGACCACCTCGAGTTGATTGGCGCGAATGCGTCCGACCGCCCGAAGATGGGCCATGAGTCGGGTCGCCCCTTCGTTGGCGTCAGGCTGGGTCTCACCGATCAGTACGACCAGCCACTGTTGTGCGACATGGCTCGCGGCGCGTACTTCCTCCTCGATCGAGCGGCGCGTCTGATGCCCCCACCAGATGACGCTGGCAAGCAGCATGAGTGCGATCGCGAGGGCGAGGGTCGACCCGAGGCGGGTACCCAGGCTCAGGGCGCTGCCGCTTCGGAAACGATTGGAGGCCATGGCGTTGTGGCGGCGAGGATGCAGTGTGGCCCCGCTCCGCCGCGGCGGCCGGAGCCGTCGCGGCGAAAGGCGGAAGCCACACCGCGTCCCCTGGGTCAGAAGACGTACGCGAAGCGCAAGTTCAGGTTGTTCGACACGGGCATGTTCTTGCCATCGATGCCCCCCTGATAGTGAACCGCGAGGTGGTAGTGCGGCGCCAGGTGGAACATCACCCCGACCGTCCCGACCAGCTCGTTTGCGCTGGGGGAACCGGACTTGCTGTTTCTCCACGCATAGTCCAGTCCGACATACGGCTCGAGCAACGGCGTGATCTGGTATCCGAACCGGTTGTTGAAGTAATAGTCGTCAGCCGGGGCCGCCGTGCCCTTGCGCTCGCTCGGGCCGTAGAGCGTCGCGCCGAGGTTGCCGGTCCAGTTGAACTTGTCGAACTGCCCGTCCCAGAACACCGAGGCGACGACGTTCCAACGGCTTGCGCGCAGATCACGATCGCCCACAGGTACCTGGACGAAGAACATGTCCGTACCGAGCGTCCAGTTCTTGTTCGGCTTGATCCAGAACGCAGGACCGGTCAGCAGGTCGGCGATCCCGCTCACGTCGTTGCCGGGATTGTCCCTGTTGTTGACGCTGACCTTGGGGACGATGAGTTCCCACGCGATGCCCACGCCATCCGTCACTTCCCAGAAGTGGACGAACTTGGAGATGCTGACGAGCGTCTCGACATCGTCGGTGCTCGTCTTGTCGCCGCTGCCGTTCCACGCCTTCTTGGTTTTCTGGAGCGTGGAGTACTCGACGAACACGTTCCAGGGCTCCATGCCCCGCGGGTCGGGAAGCGAGTACTCGTGTGGCCCGATGAAGCCACGCGTTACCTGCGCATGCGCTGTCCCGCCCAGGGCGGCGCAACCGACCAACGCTGCCAGTGCCGCCGCTTTGCGGTAATTGCGCTTGTTCTTGCCGTCAGTCTTCACTGCATTGCTCCACGTCATCCTCTTCATCCTCTTGATTGCTTCGGGTTGGTATTGCCTGCTCTGGAAACTTCTGCCGCCCTGGCCGCGGTCAGTTGGTTTGCATGTAGACGACATGCGTTTCGGTGTACTCGTAGAGTCCGTGCTTGCCGTCGGCTCCGCCGATGCCCGACTTGCGTCGGCCGGCATGGAAGCCCTGCATGGCCTCGAAGTGTTCGCGGTTGACATAGGTTTCGCCGAATCGCAGCT
>JBFHJY010000211.1:0-3608 GCA_041595655.1 Azoarcus sp. | reverse complement strand
TTCACGCGGAGTCGCGGCATCAACGGCTTCTACGACTCGGTCGAAGCGCGCAAGGCCTGCTGCCACGCACGCAAGGTTGAGCCGCTGCGCCGCGCGCTCGAAGGCAAGGCCGCCTGGATCACCGGCATGCGCGCCGAGCAGTCCGCCACCCGCGCCGAACTGCCGCTGCAGCTGTTCGACGCCGATAACGGGCTGGAGAAGTTCAACCCGCTCGCCGACTGGAGCGAGAAGGAAGTGTGGGCCTACATCCGGCTCAACGACGTGCCCTACAACAAGCTGCACGACCAGTTCTACCCGAGCATCGGCTGCGCCCCCTGCACCCGCCCGGTGGCGATCGGCGAAGACGTACGGGCCGGTCGCTGGTGGTGGGAGGACCCGGAAAGCAAGGAGTGCGGGCTGCATGTGCTCCGCAAGGCCTGAGATGACCACCGAAACCATTCGCAACCAAGCCCCGCGCAGCCGCTTTGCCGCGCTCAGGGCCGGACTGCGCGCCGCCCTGCGTGCGCTGCGCAGCCACCCGCAACGCTGAAACGAGACCACACGATGTCCACGCTGACCAAACAGACCCTCAGCCACCTCGACTGGCTGGAAGCCGAAGCCATCCACATCCTGCGCGAGGTCGCCGGCCAGTGCGCCAATCCGGTGCTGCTGTTTTCCGGCGGCAAGGATTCGATCTGCCTGCTGCGCCTGGCCGAGAAGGCCTTTCGCCCGGGGCGTTTTCCGTTTCCGCTGATGCACATCGACACCGGCCACAACTATCCGGAAGTGATCGAGTTCCGCGACCGCCGCGCGGCCGAGCTGGGCGAGCGGCTGATCGTACGCTCGGTGGAGGATTCCATGGCGCGCGGCACGGTGGTGCTCAAGGGCCCGACCGAATCGCGCAACAAGCATCAATCGGTGACACTGCTCGAAGCCATCGAGGAATTCGGCTTCGATGCCTGCATCGGCGGTGCGCGCCGGGACGAGGAAAAGGCGCGCGCCAAGGAACGCATCATGAGCTTCCGCGACGAGTTCGGTCAGTGGGACCCGAAGAACCAGCGCCCGGAGCTTTGGAACCTGTTCAATGCCCGCACCCACAAGGGCGAGAACATCCGCGCCTTCCCGATCAGCAACTGGACCGAACTGGACGTGTGGCAGTACATCGAGCGCGAGAATCTCGAACTGCCGTCGATCTACTTCGCGCATGTGCGTCCGGTGGTACGCAAGGGTGATCTGCTGTATCCGGTCACCGAGCTGACCCCGGCCCAGCCCGGCGACAAGGTCGAGCAGGTGCAGGTGCGCTACCGCACGGTGGGCGACGTCACCTGCACGGCGCCGGTCGAATCCGACGCCGATTCCGTCGCCAGGATCCTGCTCGAGACCGCCACCACAACGATCACGGAGCGCGGCGCCACGCGCATGGACGACCAGACTTCCGAAGCCTCGATGGAGCAGCGCAAGAAGGAAGGCTATTTCTGAACATGCAGTTCCGTAGGGTGGATAAGCGCAGCGCATCCACCATGACGGCTGTCGGATGCGCTGCGCTTGTCCGACCTACGGCTGAACCGCGCAGCCGAGCACCCACCGAATGACGAAGGAATCATGAACATGTCCGCCCACGAAAACCTCCCCGGTCTCGACACCGGCCTGCTGCGCTTCCTGACCTGCGGCAGCGTCGACGACGGCAAGAGCACGCTGATCGGCCGTCTGCTGTTCGACACCAAGACCATCCTCGTCGACACACTCAGCGCCATCGAGAAGACCTCGGCACGACGCGGCCTGAACGCCGTCGACCTGTCGCTGCTCACCGACGGCCTGCAGGCCGAGCGCGAGCAGGGCATCACCATCGACGTGGCCTACCGCTACTTCTCGACCGGCACGCGCAAATACATCATTGCCGACGCACCGGGCCACGAACAGTACACGCGCAACATGGTCACCGCCGCCTCGACCGCACATCTGGCCATCATCCTGGTCGATGCGCGCAAGGGCGTGCAGACGCAGACCCGGCGCCACTCCTATCTGGCGCATCTGGTGAATATCCCGCACCTGGTGGTGGCCGTGAACAAGATGGATCTGGTTGGCTACGACCGCGAGACCTTCGAGCAGATCCGCGCCGAATACCTTGCCTTCGCACGCAGGCTCGGCATCCCGGACGTGCGCTTCATCCCGCTGTCGGCGCTCAACGGCGACATGGTGGTGGATCGCGGCGACAAGCTCGGCTGGTACGACGGCCCGACCCTGCTGCAGGTGCTCGAGGCGACGCCGACGGCGCACACCGAACAGCCCGAGGATTTCCGCCTGCCGGTGCAGTACGTGTGCCGCCCGCAGGATTCGGCCAACGCCGAGCTGCACGACTACCGCGGCTTCATGGGTCGCGTCGAATCGGGCGAGATCGCCGTGGGCGACGCGGTGACCGTGCTGCCGTCGGGCCGCAGCAGCCGGGTGAAAGCCATCGAGATCGGCGGCGCACGCCAACCGCTGGCCATCCACGAGCAGTCGGTGACGCTGCTGCTGGAAGACGAGATCGACATCTCGCGCGGCGACATGATCGTCAAGAGCGCAGAGCAGCCGCAGGTGGTCAAGCAGATCGAGGCCGACCTGTGCTGGCTGTCCGAGCAGCCGCTCTCATCGGCACGCACCTATCTGCTGCGTCACACCACGCGCGAGGTCAAGGCCAAGGTCGCGCGCATCGACTACCGGCTGGATCTGAACACGCTCGAAAACGTCGATGCGAGCGCGCTGGAAATGAACGACATCGCCCGGCTGACGCTGAAGCTGGCGCAACCGCTGTTCGTGGATGCGTACGCCCAGAACCGCG
Source organism: Azoarcus sp. (assembly GCA_041595655.1). GTDB lineage: Bacteria > Pseudomonadota > Gammaproteobacteria > Burkholderiales > Rhodocyclaceae > Pseudazoarcus. The sequence continues at coordinate 808 of JBFHJY010000211.1, read as the reverse complement.
CCACCGGCGCCTTCATCCTCATCGACGAGAGCACCAACAACACCGTCGGTGCCGGAATGATTCGCTGATCGTCGACAGCGGTGCGATAATTGCGGGGGGTCGGAAGGCCCCCCGCTTGCGTTTACTGCGCAGCAAGGACACCACGGCCCGCCTGCGGAGACAGCAGCGGCGGGGGCCGGCAGATCAAGAAAGACAGAACATGAAGCGCCTTGACGACTACCGCCTGAAGCTGGGCAACCGCGAATTCGTGCCGATCATGATCGGCGGCATGGGCGTGGACATCTCCACCTCCGACCTGTCGCTGGTCGCCGCACGCCTGGGCGGCATCGGCCATATTTCCGACGCCATGGTGCCGACCGTCAGCGACCGCCGCTACGACACCAAGTACGTGCGCGACAAGCAGAAACTGTACAAGTACAACGTCGCCAACATGGACAAGTCGGCCGTGCAGTTCGACCTCGCGGTGCTGGCCGAAGCCACCGAGACCCACGTGCGCCGCACCATGGAGCGCAAGCAGGGCGACGGTCTGGTGTTCATCAACTGCATGGAAAAGCTGACGATGAACGGGCCCAAGGACACGCTGCGCGTGCGCCTGCGCTCGGCGCTGGATGCCGGCATCGACGGCATCACGCTGGCGGCCGGCCTGCATCTGGGTTCCTTCGCGCTGATCGAGGACCACCCGCGCTTTCGCGACGTCAGGCTCGGCATCATCGTCTCGTCGCTGCGCGCACTACAGCTCTTCCTGAAGAAGTCGGCGCGCACCGGGCGCCTGCCCGACTACATCGTGGTCGAAGGCCCGCTGGCCGGC
>JBFHJY010000210.1:0-3619 GCA_041595655.1 Azoarcus sp. | reverse complement strand
TTCCAGATGCTGACCGGGCTGGCGGTTCATTACGACTTCGACGTCGACACCCCGTTCGGGGAGCTGCCGGAGAACATCCGTGACATCGTTCTGCACGGTTCGGGCAACCAGAAGATCACCTTCCGCTATTTCTCCGACAGCGGTCGCCTGGTCTCCAAGGAGCACCCCTTCGAGGGCATCATCCCCAACCTCGAGCGGCGCTACCGCGAGACCGACTCGGCCACGGTACGCGAAGAACTGACGAAATACCGCGCCACCTGCGCCTGCCCTGCCTGCGGCGGCTCCCGCCTGCGCTCGGAGGCGCGTCATGTGCTGATCGGCAGCCTGCCGATCGACCGCGTAGCGGCCATGCCGCTGTCCGAATGCCGCGCCTTCTTCGAAGGGCTGAAACTGTCCGGCCACCGCGCTGCCGTCGCCGACAAGATCGTGCGCGAGATCGGCAACCGCCTCGGCTTCCTGATCGACGTCGGCCTGGGCTACCTGTCGCTGGACCGCTCGGCCGACACCCTGTCCGGCGGGGAGGCGCAGCGCATCCGGCTGGCCAGCCAGATCGGCTCGGGCCTGACCGGAGTGATGTACGTACTCGACGAACCGTCGATCGGGCTGCACCAGCGCGACAACGACCGCCTGCTCGACACGCTGCGCAAGCTGCGCGACCTGGGCAACACGGTGATCGTCGTCGAACACGACGAGGATGCCATCCGCGCCGCTGACCATGTCGTCGACATGGGTCCGGGCGCCGGCGAACACGGCGGCTGCGTGATCGCATTCGGCACACCGGATGAGGTGATCGCCAACCCCGACTCATTGACAGGGGCCTATCTGTCGGGACGCCGATCGATCCCGATGCCCACCCGCCGACATACGCCGGACCCGCAACGCGCACTGCGTCTGACCGGCTGCCGCGGCAACAACCTGAAGAACGTCGACCTGCAGATCCCCTGTGGCATGCTGACCTGCGTGACCGGCGTATCGGGCTCGGGCAAGTCGACGCTGATCAACGATACGCTGTATGCCATTGCCGCACGCCACCTTTACGGCAGCAATACCGAGCCTGCGCCGTTCGAAACCGTCGACGGCCTTGAGCACTTCGACAAGGTCATCAACGTCGACCAGTCGCCGATCGGCCGCACGCCGCGCTCCAACCCGGCCACCTACACCGGCCTGTTCACGCCGATCCGCGACCTTTTCGCCGGCGTGCCCGATTCACGGGCGCGCGGTTACGGCCCCGGGCGCTTCTCGTTCAACGTCAAGGGCGGCCGCTGCGAGGCTTGTCAGGGCGACGGCATGATCAAGGTCGAGATCCACTTCCTGCCGGACATGTACGTGCCCTGCGACGTCTGTCACGGCAGGCGTTACAACCGCGAAACGCTGGAAATCCGTTATCGCGGCCGCAACATCAAGGAAGTCCTCGAAATGACGGTAGAGCAGGCGCTGGAGTTCTTCGCCGCCGTGCCCACCATCTCGCGCAAGCTGGAAACACTGACCGACGTTGGCCTGGGCTACATCCGCCTCGGACAAAGCGCCACCACCCTGTCCGGCGGCGAAGCACAGCGGGTCAAGCTTGCTCTGGAGCTGTCCAAGCGTGACACCGGCCGCACCCTTTACATCCTCGACGAACCGACCACCGGTCTGCACTTTCATGACATAGAATTGCTGCTCGGTGTCCTGCAGCGATTGCGCGACCACGGCAACACGGTAGTCGTCATCGAGCACAACCTCGACGTCGTGAAAACGGCAGACTGGCTCATCGACATGGGACCGGAGGGTGGCGACGGCGGCGGTGAGGTGGTCTGCTGCGGAACACCGGAAACCGTGGCGGCCCATCCTGCCAGCCACACCGGTCATTATCTGAAACGTGTGCTGCAGGGGCACCACAGCCCGGGCGAGACGAGGAGGGAACATGAGCGAACAGCTCAATGAAGCGGAAACCCGGTTCATGGAACGGGTCGAGCGTCGCATCGAATTTCTCGGGACGCTGCTCGCAGCAGAACTGGGGATTTACCTGCCTCCGGACGAAACAAAGCGCGCGCATGCAATCCAAACCGTCGTACGCATGACTGCGCGCCAGAAGGAATTGCCCTACATCCGCCCGGAGATCATGCAGGAGGCGACGCGCACGCTGACGAACCACATCGAGGCGATGCAGAAGCTGTTGCCCAACGATGTGCAGTACCGCAACCGTCTGCGCAAGCACTGGTAGTGCGTCAGCTCTCCAGGGCACACTCGCGCAGCAGGTCGAGCGGAACGATTTCGAGCGCCGCGCGGTGGGTCGCCGCAAGCACCACGCCCGGCGCCGCGCCGGCTCGGTAGGCCTCCAGCCAGCGCGCCGCACACAGGCACCAACGGTCGCCCGGCTTCAGCCCGGCAAACCGGAATTCCGGGCGCGGCGTGCTCAGGTCATTGCCGACCGAGCGCGAAAAGTCCAGAAACGCCTGCGTAACTTTCACACATATCACGTGACGGCCGACATCCTCGGCGCCGGTCTCGCAGCAACCGGTCCGGAAAAAACCGGTCAGAGGTGCATAGCTGCATGCCAACAGAGGGCCGCCCAGCACATTGAGTTGTTCGTCGGTTTGCGTATCGCTCACATCATTCTCCATTTCCGTTGCTGCCCGCATAGCCATTCGGATTGGCTGACTGCCAGCGCCAGGTATCCGCGCACATCTCCTCCAGCCCCCGCACTGCACGCCAACCGAACAGGCGCTGTGCCAGCGACACATCAGCCCAGCACTCACCGATGTCCCCCGCACGCCGCGGGACGATCCGGTACGGAATCTCGCGCCCGCTTGCTTCGGAGAAAGCCTGCACGACCTGCAGCACGCTGTAACCCCGCCCGGTTCCCAGATTGACGCAAGTCAGCCCGGAATTGCCGGCAAGATGCGCTAGGGCGCTGACATGACCGGCCGCGAGATCCTCCACATGGATGTAGTCGCGCACGCCGGTGCCGTCGACCGTCGGGTAGTCATTCCCGAAGATCTGCAGCTCCGGCAGACGCCCGACGGCGACCTGGGCGATGTACGGCATCAGGTTGTTCGGGACCCCGCGCGGATCCTCACCGATCAGCCCACTGGGATGCGCGCCCACCGGATTGAAGTACCGCAGGATGGCAATGGCCCAGTCGCCTTCGGCCTGCGCCACGTCGCGCAGGACCTGCTCCATCATCCATTTGGTCCGCCCATAGGGGTTGGTCGGACCGGTTGGAGAACCTTCGTGCACCGGCACCGACTCCGGATCACCATAAACGGTCGCAGACGAACTGAACACCAGCCGCCGAACGCCGGCTGCCTGCATCGAGCGCAGCAGCGAAATCGTCCCGCCGACGTTGTTGTCGTAGTACTCGAGCGGATTGCCGACCGATTCGCCAACCGCCTTGAGGGCCGCGAAATGGATGACAGAATCCACACGATGCTCGCGGAACAGTGCGTCGAGCGCACTCGCGTCGCGCACATCGACCTGATGAAATGCGGCCAGCGGCCTGCCTGCGATGCGCTCGATGCGCCGAAACACCCCGGCATGGGCGTTGCACAGGTTGTCCGCCACCACCACGTCATGTCCTGCCTCAAGCAACGCTACGCAGGTGTGTGCACCGATGTAACCGGCGCCGCCGGTCACGAGA
>JBFHJY010000209.1:0-3619 GCA_041595655.1 Azoarcus sp. | reverse complement strand
CCGGCCCTTCATTCACCAGCGATACCGACATCTCCGCCCCGAAGTGTCCGGTGGCGACGTCGCCGTGCTGTGCGCGGGCGCAGCTGACCAGATGGTCGAACAGCTCCTCCGCGCGGGCCGGTTCGGCGGCGCTGGAAAAGCTCGGGCGGGTGCTCTTGCGGGTGTCGGCAGCCAGGGTGAACTGCGGCACCAGCAGCAGGCCGCCGGCGCAGCCCTGCAGGGAGCGGTTCATGCGGCCGTTTGCGTCGGAAAAGATGCGGTAGCCCAGCATGCGTTCGAGCAGCCGCTCGGCGTTGGCGGGGGTGTCATCCCGCTCGACGCCGATCAGGGCCAGCAGGCCGTGATCAATGCAGCCAACGACCTCCCCGGCGACAGTGACCTCGGCACGCGAGACGCGCTGGAGCAGTGCAATCACGTTGCGGCGGCGGTGCAGGCCTGTGCCTGTTCGTTGCCGGGCAGTTCCAGTGCCGCAGCCGAACGGTCAGTCTGCAGCACGCGCTGCCCATCACTCCACACCCGGCCGGACTCCACTTCGGTCAGCACGAAGATGCCCGACCCGTGGCGCAGACGCACGTGATCGGCAAGGAACTGGACGACGAAGCGGTCACCGTTGTCGCACAGGAAGCCGCGTCTGGAGTCGGAGTCGCCGCTCGTCCAGGCCGTTCCGGCGGCCAGCGCACCGGCGATCAGGGCGATGGCGGTAACAAGAAGGCGCGGGCGGGAGCGTGATGTTTTCATCGTGTTCAGGAAGTCATTCGATCAGTTCGATGGTGCCGCTGACCGTCACCGTGATTTCGCTCTGCCCGCCTTGCAGCGGAGCCGAGGCGTCTTCGGCTGCCATGGCACTGGCGCGCATCATCGGATAGACCGGCATCGATCCGGCGTGCTGGACGGACAGGTGACGGATGCGGTAGTGCTTTTCGAGCGCATTCGCGAGCACGCTGGCTCGTTCCTCGAAGGCGCGGATGGCGTCGACGGCCGCCACGTTGGCAGCCCGCGCACGGGTATCCGGTGCCGGCTGCATGCGAAGGCTTGCAATCATCATCGTCTGCTGCAGCTTGCCGATCAGCGCCGAGAGCGCTGCGATGTCGCGGCTTTCCAGTTCGAGCGTGGAGCGCATGCGCCATCCCTCGACCCGTCTGCCGTCGCTGGAATGAACCGGGTAGGTGTGGCTGCCGACCGTGGATGTCGTGACCGCCGTGTGCGGTTTGGCTGTTTCCAGTGCATCGGCAATCGCAGCGTTCACGCGGGAGGCCAGCGCCGACGGGTCCTTGTCCTGCGCTTCGAAGAACAGCTGCGCGTGTCCCAGGTCGTTGTCCGCCTTGGCGCCGGCTTCGGCCGAGAGTTCGATGGTGGTCGGGCCGGATTCGGCCGCGAGCAGCGGTGCGGTCGTCAGCAGGGATGCGGCGAGCAGAAGGCCGAGCAAGCTGGGTTTCATCTGGAATCCGACAGGCTGTGCGAAAGGGTCCGAAGTGTAACGCGCCCGCCGGTCTGCCGGCTGTAAAGCGATGTAAGCCCGGTCAGGGATTCGTGGCGGGCAGACGCACTTGCGGCAACGGTTTGAGGCGCTGGAGGCCGGCCGAATACAGCCGCACGTTCTCGATGTAGTGATCGGCGTTGTGCTCGATGCGCGCGAGTTCCTCGTCGGTGACCTCGCGGATGATGCGTCCGGGCGAGCCGACCACCAGAGAGCGGTCGGGAATCACCTTGCCCTCCGGGATCAGCGCATTCGCGCCGATGATGCAGCCCTTGCCGATCACGGCATTGTTGAGGATCACGGCGTTGATGCCGATCAGCGTCGAATCGCCGATGGTGCAGCCGTGCAGCATCACCTTGTGACCGAGCGACACGCGCCGGCCGATGGTCAGCGGCACGCCGAAATCACAGTGCAGGATGGAGCCGTCCTGGATGTTGGTGTCGTCTCCGATGGTGATGACGTCGTTGTCGCTGCGCACCACGACGTTGTACCAGAAGCTCACGTTGCGGCCCGCGCGGACCTGGCCGATGACGGTGGCGTTGTCGGCCATCCAGCAGCCTTCGCCGAATTGCGGTTTCCTGTCGCCGAGCGCGTAGATGGGCATTGCCTGACTCCCTGTCGTGCCCTGCGGTTCGTGCCGCAGGTCTTTTTTGTGCAGGGCGCAATGATAACAAGCGCACCGCGCCTTGTGGCGCGGCGGCCTCGCGCCGGTGTTAGCATTGGAATCCCTTCCCCGCAGCGCTCCGAGATGCTCAGCTACCGTCACGCCTTTCACGCCGGCAACCATGCGGACGTGCTCAAGCACTTCGTGCTGATCGAAGTCCTGCGCTACTTCTCGCGCAAGGACAAGCCGTGGTGGTACATCGACACGCATGCCGGTGCGGGCTGCTATGCCCTGACCGGCGAACAGGCCGAGAAGACCGGCGAGCACCGGCTCGGCATCGGTCGTCTGTGGGAGCGCGACGACGTGCCGGAGGCGTTCGCGCCCTATCTCGATGCAGTGCGGCAGTTCAATCCGCATGGCGGGTTGAACTTCTATCCGGGCTCGCCGGCGCTGGCCATGATGGAACTGCGCGAGCAGGATCGCATGCGTCTGTTCGAGCTGCATCCGGCCGACGTCGAACTGCTGTCGCAGACCTTCGCGCGTGACGCAGACCGCGTCGTGGTGCGCAAGGCGGACGGTTTGTCCTGCCTGCGGGGGCTGTTGCCGCCGCCGACGCGGCGTGCGGTGGTGCTGATCGACCCGTCCTATGAAGTCAAGCAGGACTACCGGCAGGTGGTTCAGGTGCTCGAGGACGCGATGCGGCGTTTCGCCGAGGGTACCTACCTGTTGTGGTATCCCTTGCTCGCGCGGCCGGAGGCGCGGGCATTGCCCGATGCCTTGCGTGATCTCGGTGCCGACAGCTGGCTTGACGTGCGCATGGCCGTGCGCTCGCCGGGCAAGGCCGGAACCGGCGGCATGTTCGGCAGCGGGTTGTTCATCATCAATCCGCCGTGGATCTTGCCGCAGCTGCTCGAATCGACGCTGCCGTGGCTGGTCGAGGCGCTGGCCGAGGACGACAGTGCCGGTTTCGACGTGGAGCACCGCATCCCGTGACCGATGACAGCCTCACCCGTCTGCGTGATGCCTTGCGCGCCTTCGCTGCCGAGCGGGACTGGGAGCAGTTCCACACGCCGAAGAACCTGGCCATGGCGCTGACCGGCGAGGTCGGTGAGCTGGTCGAGCATTTCCAGTGGCTGACGCCACAGCAGTCGGCCGGACTGAGCCCCGAGCAGCGCGAAGCGGTCGCGCTGGAGATGGCGGATGTGCTGCTGTATCTGCTGCGCCTTGGCGATGTGCTGGACATCGATCTGGCGCAGGCGGCCGAGCGCAAGATCGCCATCAACGCCGAGCGCTATCCGGTGACGCGGGCGCGGGGCCACGCCAGAAAGTACGACCGCCTTTAGCAGGCGGCGCGCGCTGCGGAACGACAGTGTTTCGTTTTCGTTGCATAAACATTTCTGCAACAATACGCACTTTCGTAAACGGGCAGGCCGCGCGTGGAACTCAAGCACATCGACGAGCTGGAAAAGGCGACCAAGAAGGGACGGGTGGAGCTCTTCAGGCTGGGCATCGGCCTGCTGTTCATTGTCGGGGTGATG
>JBFHJY010000208.1:0-3724 GCA_041595655.1 Azoarcus sp. | reverse complement strand
TCCGAGTAGCCCGACAGCCGGATCATGTTGCGCGCCAGGTCGACGATCTTCACCGGCTCGCCCATGTCGAGCACGAACACCTCGCCGCCATGGCCCATCGCCGAGGCCTGCAGCACCAGCTGCGCCGCCTCCGGGATCGACATGAAGTAGCGGTTGATCTCCGGGTGCGTCACCGTCACCGGGCCGCCGCGGGCGATCTGCTCGGCGAACTTCGGGATCACGCTGCCGGTGCTGCCGAGCACGTTGCCGAAGCGCACCATCTCGAACTGCGTCCCGCCATGGCCGAAGCGCTGCAGCGCCTCGCACACCATCTCGGCCAGGCGCTTGGTCGCGCCCATGACATTGGTGGGGTTCACCGCCTTGTCGGTGGAAATCAGCACGAAGCGCTCGGCGCCATGGCGCTGCGCGTGCGCAGCGACCTGCAGCGTGCCGAGCACGTTGTTGCGCGCCGCCTGCCAGGCGTTGCCCACTTCCATCAGCGGCACGTGCTTGTAGGCGGCGGCGTGGAAGACCAGTTGCGGGCTCCAGGCATTGAAGACCTCGTTCAGCCGCTGGGCGTCCTTGACGTCGCCGGCGAGGGGCACGATCGTCACGTCGGGCCGGTGCTGGGCAAACCACTGCTCGATGTTGTATAGAGCGAACTCGCTGGTTTCGAAGAGCACCAGCCGTTTCGGGGCGAAGCGCGCCAGCTGGCGGCACAGCTCGCTGCCGATGGAGCCGCCGGCACCGGTGACGAGCACGGTCTTGCCGGTGATCATCGCCTGCACGTCGTCGGTGTCGATCCGCACGGGTTCTCGCCCCAGCAGATCCTCGATCTCGACCGGGCGCATCGCGTTGATCGCCACCTTGCCGCTCATCAGATCCTCGAGACCGGGTACGGTGAAGGCATGCGCGCCGGCGCGAACCGCCAGGTCGGCTGCACGCCGCAACGATGCCGCCGCGGCCGACGGCATCGCGAGGATGACGTGCTGTGCCCGGTAGTCCTGAAGTACCTGAGGCAGCAAGTCGATAGAGCCCGCAACCGGGTGGCCGAAGAGTTCCAGTCCCCACTTCGCGGAGTTGTCGTCCACCAGCGCCACCACGCGCCAGTCCGGGCTGCGCTCGAGTTCCCGCACCAGCATCGCGCCGCCAGTGCCTGCGCCGACGACCACCACCGGCTTGCCGGCCGCCATCAGGCCACCGTACATGCGATGCTCCTTCCACATTCGCCAAGCAGCGCGCCCACCTCCCATGAGCATCAGCAGCAGGAGTGGATAGAGGACAAGTACGGAGCGCGGTGTGGCGAAACTAGCGCCACGATTGAGCGCGACCGCGATGACAAGCGCCATCGCCGACACGAAAACGGCCTTCAGGACGCGCTTGAGGTCCGGCAGGCTTGCAAAAACCCACATGCCCCGATAAAGGCCGGCCCAGCGGCAGGCCCCCGCGTGCACAACGAGCAACAGGCCGAGGCCCAGCAGCATTGTCGGGACATATTGCCCAGGCCATTCGAAATTGAAGCGAATCAGGAACGATCCGATCCAGGCCACCGCTACTGCGAGCAGATCGAAAAGGAAGACGAGAACGGAACGAGTGAATGTTGTCATTGTATGACTAGGGCCTTACTGTGGCGCATAGGCGCTCAGCTAGAGAATAGGTGTCGATCACCCCGCGAATGAGGTCTCAAAGGCTTGCTCGGGCTGGGCCGGCCGTCAGTGCCATGACCTCGGACAACACCGCGCAAGTCTTATCGATCTCGCGCTGGTTAAGAGTCGGATGAACGAGAAACATCAAACTCGTTTCGCCGAGCTCCCTTGCTACAGGCAAGCGCTCATTCGGGCGCCAGCCCGTTTGGTCGAATGCCTTCTCGAGATAGACCTCGGAACAGGAACCTGAGAAGCATGGCACCCCACGCGAATTGATCTCCGCGAGTATACGGTCGCGACCCCAGTCCGCATGCAGCGCATCCGGTTCGACGAATACGTAGCACTTATAGGCAGCATGCTCCACGCCCTCGGGCATCTCTGGAACTCGCAGGCCGGGTAGTTCGCGCGCGACGTTCCAGATGGCGCGGGCATTGTCCAGCCGGCATTCATGCCAGACCGCCATGCGGCTCAGCTGGATGCGGCCGATCGTCGCCTGAATTTCCATCATCCGCCAGTTCGTTCCGAAGCTCTCGTGCAGCCATCGAAACCCGGGTGGATGGTCGCGCTCATACACTGCTTCCCAGCTCTTGCCGTGGTCCTTGAACGACCACATCCGCGACCAGAGGCTGCGGTCGTTGGTTGTCACCATTCCGCCCTCACCGCCCGTCGTCATGATCTTGTCCTGACAGAAGGACCAGGCGCCGACATCTCCGATCGATCCGACCGGCCGATCCTTGTATCGCGCACCATGCGCCTGCGCGCAGTCCTCGATCACCTTCAGCCCATGTTGCGCGGCCAGCGCCATGATTGGGTCCATGTCACAAGGCCAGCCGGCAAGGTGCACGCAGATCACCGCCCGGGTGCGGGGCGTCATTACCGCGCGAATCGTCTCGTCGGTGATGTTCTGCGAATCCCGTTCGACATCGGCGAACACCGGGCTTGCCCCGGCATTGACGATCGACGACACCGACGCGAGGAAGGTGCGCGGGGTGACGATCACCTCATGCCCCGGGCCGATGCCGAGGGCCTCGAGCGCCACGTCCAGCGCGACCGTACCGTTGGCCAGGGCAACGGCATACTCCGTCCCAGCCCAAGCTGCGAACTCCTTCTCGAACTCGCGGCACTGGGTGCCGGTCCAGTAGTTCACCCGATTGGACAGCAGCACGTCGCGCGCCGCGTTTGCCTCTTCCTGCGTGAAGGAGGGCCAGGGGCTAAAAGCCGTGTTCAGCATTGCTCAGTCCTTGTTCATGATGCGCGCCGGGTTGCCCACCACCGTGGCACCCGCCGGTACGTTCCTCGTCACCACGGCGCCCATCCCTACGATCGCTCCGCGGCCGATCACGAGTGGGGTGCCGGGCTTACCCTGTTTGATCACGGCGCCGGCTCCGATATACGCGTGATCCTCGATGACGATGTTGCCGTTGCACTTCACGCCCGGCGCAAAGGTGACGAAGTCGCCGATCACGCAATCGTGTTCGACGTAGCTATACAGGTTGGCGTGGAAATATTTTCCGATCCTGATGTTCGAGGTGATCGTGACGAAGGGGCTAAGCGCTGCACCCTCCCCGATAAGCACGTCGTCCATTACCACCACGTTGGCCGCAACAACCGACCAAGCGCGGATTCCATCCGCAGTGCACCGAGCAACCAGCCGCTCGCGCACAGCGCTGTTAGCGATTGCCAGCACGATATGGCGTTCGCAGGCTGGTTCTTCTAGAAAGTCGACATAGGACAGGAGCCGCTGCCCGTTGATGGTCGTGCTCCCCGCGCCGTCGTCGACGAACACCAAGCGCTCGGGTGTCACGCCCCGCCGGCGCAATTGCTCGCGCGCCAGCGGCATGATGCCGCGGCCGCATCCGCTTGCCCCGTAAACTGCATATAGCGCGTCGTTCAATGGTCAGTCCCTCTTGGTGATCCGGTGAATTTGGGCATCGTCGCCTCGCCCGTCGCGCTTATACCCTCGCGCACGAACACCTTCTTCACCGTCAGCGCCAGGATCTTCAAGTCCAGCCATAACGACTGGTTCTCCACATACCAAACGTCCAGGCGAAACTTCTCTTCCCAGCTCAGCGCATTACGCCCGTTGATCTGCGCCCACC
>JBFHJY010000207.1:0-3747 GCA_041595655.1 Azoarcus sp. | reverse complement strand
GAAAAAGCCGCAATTATACGGCATCCGGAGCCAGCGCGCCGCCGTGCTGGATGCGCCGCGTTCGGACAGCACATATACCGAGCTGCCATTGGCCTCGGGACGGGTGAAGGCGTCGGCGTGCACCGACACGAACAGGTCGGCCTGGGCGCGGCGTGCAATCGATACGCGCTTGTACAGCGGTACGAAGTAGTCGCCGTTGCGCGTGAGCACGGCCTGCATGTTGGGTTCGGCGTCGATCTTGCGCTTGAGGCGGCGTGCGATCGACAGCGTCACGTTCTTCTCGTACGAGCCGCGCCGGCCGATTGCCCCCGGGTCCTCGCCGCCGTGGCCTGGGTCGATGACCACGGTGTACAGCCGGTTGGCGCGGATCGCACCGCGGTTGGGCGCAGTGTCACCGGCAGCGACCACCTCACCGCCGCTTTCGCCGGCTGCGGCTTCCATCGGCGAGCGCTTGTGGATCAGCGCCAGGATCGGGTCGACCGGGTTCTCCGGATAGAGGTCGACCACCAGGCGGTGGCCGTAGCGGGCGATCGGGTTCAGCGTGAAGATCTGCGGCTTGATGCCGGCCTTCAGTTCGACCACCACGCGCACCACGCCCGGACGGTTCACCGCGGCACGGATGCGTGCGATCAGCGGGTCGGATTCGAGCACCTTGTCCGGCAGCGCCTGCAGCACGCTGTTGAACTCGACGCCCTGCAGGTCGATGACGAGCCGGTCCGGGTTGCTCAGCATCAGCTGGCTGAAGCGGATCTGGGACGGTCCCTCGAGCGTGATGCGGGTGTATTCGGTGCCGGGCCAGACGCGCACGGCGACCAGATTGGTGGCGGCGGCGAACCCCACCGGGCTGACCAGCAGTGCCAGGGAGGCGCCGGCGAAGCGCAGCAGCTCGCGTCGGCTGATGCCGGCCGGCGCCGTTACGGCGGGCTCAACTGCAGGCTCGATAGCATGGTCTTTGCGCATCTTTGTCCGCTCTTCGTCAATCCTTCGACTTCGATTTCGCGGCCGGTGTCGCGTACTTCGAGGCGCACTTCCATGTCCGCAGGCGGGACGTGGGGTGCGGCCTTGTCCGGCCACTCGACGAGACAGGCGCCCTGTCCCGCGAAATATTCTTCCAGCCCGGCTTCGAGGAATTCCTCGGGTGTGCTGAAACGATAAAAATCAAAGTGATATAAGTCTAATCTAGAAACAGTATAAGGTTCAATCAAGGTGTAAGTGGGGCTTTTTACCTTTCCGGTATGCCCCAGCGCCCGCAGGCAGCCCCTCGTCAGCGTGGTCTTGCCGGCACCGAGGTCGCCGATCAGGTACACGACGAGGCCCGCCTCGAGTCCCGACGCCAGTGCGGCTCCGGCCTGCAACGTGTCCGTCTCGTCGCCGAGATGTGCAACGAAGCGCCCGGCGCTATCATCCGTAACGTGAATACTCCCGATCATTCAGAGGCCTCCATGGGGTCCGGCTCCGATGTCGAATTCGCCGCGCTGGTGACGCATATCCGGCAGTGGGGCAGGGACCTGGGTTTCGATGCGGTTGCGGTCACCGGCGTCGATCTGTCGGACGCCGAGCCCGGGCTCGACGCCTGGCTGGCCGCGGGTTTCCAAGGCGGGATGGATTATATGGCGCGCCACGGCATGAAGCGGGCGCGGCCGGCAGAGCTGCATCCCGGCACGGTGCGCGTGATCAGCGCGCGCATGAACTACTGGCCGGAGGCGGCCGATGCCGAGGCGGCGCTCACGGACCCGCAGCGCGCCTACGTTTCGCGCTATGCGCTGGGGCGCGACTACCACAAGCTGATGCGGGCACGACTGGCGAAACTGGCGGAGCGCATTGCCGAAGCTGTGCCGCACGGTCATCGCGTGTTCGTCGATTCGGCGCCGGTGCTGGAGGTCGAACTGGCCACCCGCGCGGGGCTGGGCTGGCGCGGCAAGCACACGTTGCTGCTCAACCGCGAGGCGGGTTCGGCCTTCTTCCTTGGCGAGATCTTCACCGACCTGCCGTTGCCCGTCGATGCGCCGCAGAGCGGTCATTGCGGGGATTGCACGGCCTGCATCGACGCCTGCCCGACCGGCGCCATCGTCGCGCCGTACCGGGTCGATGCGCGGCGCTGCATCTCCTACCTGACCATCGAACTGAAGGAGGCCATTCCCGAAGCCTTGCGGCCGCTGATCGGCAACCGTATCTATGGTTGCGACGACTGCCAGCTGGTCTGTCCGTGGAACCGTTTTGCACGCATTACGGCGGAGTCCGATTTTTCGCCGCGCAACGCGCTGGATGCCGCGACCCTGGTCGAGCTGTTTGCGTGGTCCGAGGCCGACTTCCACGAGCGCACCGCCGGCAGCGCGATCCATCGCATCGGCTTCGAGCGCTGGTTGCGCAACATCGCGGTAGCCCTCGGCAATGCTCCGGCTACGCCGGAGGCGCTCGCTGCCTTGCAGGCGCGTGCGGATGATCCGTCGGCGCTGGTGCGCGAGCACGTCGCGTGGGCGCTCACGCGCCACGCGGCTGCGTGATCAATCCGCCAGATCCAGTCCCATCTGCCAGAAATCGGCTTCCAGCCGCGTCGCTTCGCTGAAGATCGTCACCAGTTCGTCGAAGCGGCGGTCATCCACGCCGGCCAGCCGTGCATCCAGCCACGCCTGTTCGGCGCGTGCGGCCTGCTGGAACTCCTCGCCGGCATACATTTCGATCCATGCCGCGTACGGGTTGCCTTGCTTGCGTGTGAAGGGCTGGGTTTCGAGCCAGTTTGCGATATCCGCGTAGCCGACCATGCACGGTGCAAGGGCCACGTGCAGGTCGAGCAGGTCGCCGCGGCTGCCTGCGTCCAGCACGTAGCGGGTGTACGCCATGGTCGCGCGCGCTTCCGGCAGGGCGGCCAGATCGGCTTCGGAAATGCCCCATTCGCGGCAATAGGCGATGTGCAGGTCGAGTTCGATGTCGAGGATGGCCTTCAGGCCCTCGGCGCCGCGCCGCAGGTCGGCCAGGTCGCGGCTCTTGTAGGTGGCCAGCGCGTAGGCGCGGGCGAAGTGCAGCAGGAACAGATAGTCCTGTTGCAGGTAATGGCGGAAGGCCGCCGCCGGCAGCGTGCCGTCACCCAGGCCGCGCACGAAGGCGTGCTGACAGTAGTCGCGCCACTCGGCCGCGCAGCGCTGTCTGAGATCGTCGAAACGGAAAGCCATGGCGATCCCTTCGTTACAAAGTAAAAAACCGCCGGGAAGGCGGTTTTTCGGTCGGGGGAATTTCGGGCATTCCCTCGGATGTAGTGGTCGGGGAAAGAGGATTCGAACCTCCGGCCCCTGCGTCCCGAACGCAGTGCTCTACCAGGCTGAGCTATTCCCCGACGTATCCGGCTGCAGTCAAAAATCTCGCTCAACTGCAAAGGAGGGCAATTCTAGCAGCGCTTTCGAAAAAACGGAAGATGGCAAAGCACGGATATTTTCGATGGCGAGTCGTGCCTCCGCGCGGGCCGCGTCGCGTGCCGCCTCGAGTGCGCCGCAGTCCGTGATTGCACTCAGGACGTCGCCAAAGGCTTCGCGGTTTCCGTTCTCGATGGCGCTGCGCACCAGGGCGGCCTGGGCGGGGCTGCCGCGCTCCATTGCCAGGATCAGCGGCAGCGTGGGCTTGCCCTCGGCCAGATCGTCGCCAAGATGCTTGCCGGTGGCGGCTTCTTCCGAGGAGTAGTCGAGCACGTCGTCGATGATCTGGAAGGCCGTGCCAAGATGCATGCCGTAGTCACCCAGCGCGCGCTCGGTGGCT
>JBFHJY010000206.1:0-3811 GCA_041595655.1 Azoarcus sp. | reverse complement strand
GGCGCAGGGGCAGGGCGGGCGTCGTCGCGCCGGCTTCAGTCGTTTCCAGCGTGCAGTCCCACTCACTCGCCGTGACGTCCGGTGCGCGCACGATCACGCCATGCCGGCGCGCGTCCTGGATCAGTTGCGCGGGCGCGTAGAAACCCATCGGCTGGCTGTTGAGCAGCCCGCACAGAAAAGCCGCCGGCTCGAAACGCTTGAGCCAAGCTGAGAAATACACCAGCAGCGCGAAGCTCGCGGCGTGTGACTCGGGAAAGCCGTAGCTGCCGAAACCCTCGATCTGGTCACACAGGCGCTGTGCGAACTCGGGCGCGAAACCTCGCGCGGCCATGCCGTCGAGCAACTGCACACGATAGCGCTCCAGTTCGCCCTTGCGTCGCCATGCGCCCATCGAGCGGCGCAGGTTGTCGGCGTCACCGGGCGTGAAGCCGGCCGCCACCACCGCCAGTTGCATTACCTGCTCCTGGAAGATCGGAATGCCCAGCGTGCGTTCGAGCACCTTGCGCACCTCGGCATCCACGCGGGCATGGGCGGAGCCGGGGTAGTCAATCGCTTGTCGGCGAGCCTCGCGCTCGCGCGCCTTCAGGTAGGGATGGACCATGCCGCCCTGGATCGGGCCGGGCCGCACGATGGCCACTTCCACCACCAGATCGTAGAAACGCCGGGGCTTGAGGCGCGGCAGCATGGTCATCTGCGCGCGCGACTCGACCTGGAAGACGCCCACCGAATCGGCGTCCGACAGCATTTCATACACGCCCGCCACCTCGCGCGGGATGTTTCCAAGGTCCAGCTGCCAACCGCGCCAGTCCGACACCATGGCCAGCGTGCGCCGCAGGCAAGACAGCATGCCCAGCGCCAGCACGTCGATCTTGAGCAGGCCGACGGCATCCAGATCGTCCTTGTCCCACTGGATCACCGTGCGCTCCGTCATGGCGGCGTTCTCCACCGGCACCAGTTCGTCCAGCCGCCCGCGCGCGATGACGAAACCGCCGACGTGCTGTGACAGGTGGCGCGGGAAGCCGACCAGCTCGGAGGTGAGTTCCAGCAGCAGGCGCACGTTGGCCGCGCCCGGGTCCAGTCCGGCGGCGCGGATGCGCTCGGCGTTGACCTGTCGGCCGTCGAACCACTGGTGTTCGCTCGACAAACGATCGAGCAGATGCGCCGGAAAGCCCAGCGCGCGGCCCACGTCGCGCAGCGCACCGCGCACCTGGTAGCGGATCACGGTGGCAGCCAGCGCCGCGCGCTCGCGGCCGTACTTGCGGTAGATGTACTGGATGACCTCTTCGCGTCGCTCGTGCTCGAAATCCACGTCGATGTCCGGTGGCTCGCCGCGTTCGCGCGAGATGAAGCGCTCGAACAGCATGATGCCCAGCTCCGGATCGACCTCGGTGATGCCCAGCGCCCAGCACACCACCGAGTTCGCTGCCGAGCCGCGCCCCTGGCACAGGATCTTCTGCCCGCGCGCGTACTGCACGATGTCGTGCACGGTAAGGAAATAGGCCTCGTAGTGCAGCTCGGTGATCAGCGCCAGTTCGTGTTCGATGAGGCCGCGGATGCGCGCCTGCGCCGCCTCGCTGCGCGGCGAAATCCCGTAGCGCCACACGAGCCCGTCCTCGACCAGCTTGCGCAGCCAGCTTGCCGGGGTGTGGTCGGCAGGGGCGAGGCCGTCGGGGTATTCGTAGCGCAGTTCATCCAGGCTGAAGCTGCACGCGGCCGCAACGGCGCAGGCCGCGTCGAGCAAGCCTTGCGGATAGCGTTTGCGCAAGCCTCCTGCACTGTGCAGGTGGCGGCTGGCATTGGGCGCCAGCGCCAGCCCGGCCTCGTCGAGCGCACAACGCAGCCGCGTGGCGGTGAGCACGTCGGCCAGCCGGCGGCGGGCGGGGTCGTGCATCAGGGCGCCGGTCGCGGCCAGTGCCGGAACGCCGGCAGCGTCTGCAACGCGGAGCAGGGCAGCCAGCCGCGCCGCATCGTCCGGCCCGTCGGCCTGTTCGATGGCCAGCCGCGCACATTCCCCGAAGGCCGAGCGCAACCACAGCGCGTCGGCCAGTGCGTCTTCCTCTTCCGGCGCCAGCAGGGCGAAGCAGCCCGGCACGCCATGGCTGAGGTCTTCACGGCGCAGCAGATACTCGCCCTTGCTGGCGGCGCGCCGGGCCTGCGTGATCAGGCGGGAGAGGGCGGCGTAGCCCGTGCGATTGCGCACCAGCAGCACCAGCCGCGGGCCGTCGGCGATATGCAGTTCTGCGCCGATGACCAGCTTGAGCGGCAGTTCCAGCCGCCGGATCTCACGGTGCGCCCGCACGATGCCGGCAAACGAGCATTCGTCGGTCAGCGCCAGCGCCGCGTAGCCGAGTTCTGCCGCGCGCTGCACCAGCTCCTCGGGGTGCGAGGCGCCGCGCAGGAAGCTGAAGTTGCTGAGGCAGTGGAGTTCCGCATGACTGTACATAACAACAGTATAGCGACGCCCCCGGCCCCGCTCGCGTTAGAATCAGGCACATCCGGTCCAAGGCAGGTCACGATGCAGCCCAAAATCCGCTACACCATTACGCCCCACCACCCCGAAGCCCACCTGTTTCGCGTCACGTGCAGCGTTGCGCAGCCCGACCCCGCCGGCCAGCAGTTCCGCCTGCCGGCATGGATTCCCGGCAGCTACATGATCCGCGAGTTCGCCCGCAACATCGTCACGCTGCAGGCCGAGGCCGACGGTAAGGCGGTGCGCGTCACCAAGCTCGACAAGCACACCTGGCGCGCCGCGCCCGTGCCGGCCGGGCGTACGCTGAGCGTCACCTACGACGTCTATGCCTGGGACCTCTCGGTGCGCGCCGCACACCTGGACCAGACCCACGGCTTCTTCAACGGCACCAGCGTGTTCCTGGCCGCGCTGGGGCAGGAAGAGCAGCCGTGCCTGGTCGACATCGCCCCGCCCAAGGGCAAGGCCTACGCCCAATGGCGCGTCGCCACCGCGCTGGCGCCGGCCAAGGGCGAGAAGGGCGCGGCCAGGGAATTCGGCTTCGGCCTGTACCGCGCGGAGAACTACGACGAACTGGTCGACCACCCGGTCGAGATGGGCGACTTCACCCACGCCCGCTTCAAGGCCGGCGGCGTCAAGCACGACTTCGTCCTCACCGGCCGCCACGACTGCGACCTCAAGCGCCTGACCACCGATCTGGAGAAAATCTGCGCCTGGCAGATCGAGCTCTTCGGCAAGCCCGCGCCGGTGGATCGCTACGTCTTCATGACCATGATCGTCGGTGACGGCTACGGCGGTCTGGAACACCGCGCCTCCACCGCGCTGCTGGCCAGCCGCAAGGATCTGCCGTATCCCGGCATGGTCGGTCAGAGCAAGGACTACCGGACCTTCCTCGGCCTGTGCAGCCACGAGTATTTCCACACCTGGAAAGTCAAGTGCATCAAGCCGGCTGCCTTCACGCCCTACGACCTCACGCAGGAGAACTACACGCAGCTGCTGTGGGCCTTCGAGGGCTTCACCTCGTACTACGACGACCTCGCGCTGGTGCGCAGCGGCGTCATCACGCCGGCCGACTATCTGGAACTCATCTCCGCCACCATCTCCCGCGTGCTGCGCGGCAGTGGCCGGCTCAAGCAGAGCGTGGCTGAATCCTCCTTCGACGCCTGGACCAAGTTCTACCGCCAGGACGAAAACGCCCCCAACGCGGTGGTGAGCTACTACGCCAAGGGCTCGCTGATCGCGCTCGCGCTGGACCTGCAACTGCGCGAAGCCAGCGGCGGCAAGACCAGCCTCGACGACGTCATGCGCCTGCTTTGGAAGAACTACGGCCAGCGCGGCATCGGC
>JBFHJY010000205.1:0-3835 GCA_041595655.1 Azoarcus sp. | reverse complement strand
TCCAGGACCCGGAATTCACGCACTTCGGGGCATTCGCGCAATATGCCGAACGGATCGGTTCACGTCTCGGCGGGGCGCGTTCGCTGAACCATGTCGCCGTACTGGTGCCGCTCAGCGCCATGCGCGCGCTCTACACACGCCGCGAGATCAGTCCGTCCGAAGCCCTCGCCGAATGCCTTGCCGTCATCGACCGCAAGGAACCGGTCGTCAAGGCCTGGATTCAGCTCCACGCCGACGAAGCGCGTGAATTCGCCCGCAAGCTCGACCGGACCATGACCCGCGTGGCCGAACTGCCGCCACTGTTCGGCGTGCCTTACGGCGCCAAGGACATCTTCCACACCGCCGGCTGGCGCACCGAGGCCGGCTCGAAGGTCATCGCCGGAGAGGTCTCACAGAAGGACGCCACCGTGGTGCGCCTGCTGCGCGAGCAACAGGCCATCCTGCTGGGCAAGACCACCACCACCGAATTCGCCAACTGGGGCGGCCCGCCGCTCACCACCAACGCCTGGAACCCCGCTCACACGCCGGGCGGATCAAGCAGCGGCTCCGCCGCCGCCGTGGCCAGCGGCATGGTGCCGTTCGCCCTCGGCACGCAGACCGCCGGCTCGCTGAGCCGCCCGGCCGCCTTCAACGGCGTGACCGTGCTCAAGGCCACCTATGGCCGCATCAGCAAGCACGGCGTGATTCCCGCCAGCATCGCACTTGACCACATCGGCGCCTTCACGCGCGACATCGCCGACACCGTGCTGTTCTACAACGCCGTGGCCGGCCCGGACCCGCTGGACCCGGCAACGCTGCCGGCGGTGCCGACCCCGCTGCAGCTGCGGGCCACCGGCCCGAAGATCATTGGCGTACTCGACACCGACTACTTCCGCAATGCCGACAGCGAGGTTCTTGCACACTATGAAGCGGCCCTGCAAACCTTTGTGGAAGCGGGCTACCGGGTGATCGACGTCGCCACGCCGGAAGGATTCGAGGAGAGCGTGGCCGCGCAAGCGATCGTGATGCAGGCCGAAGTCGCGCACTACCATCGCCACTACTTCGCCGAACGCGCGACGCTCTACAACCCGTATCTGCAGGAGTACATCCGCGAGGGCCTGAACATTCCGGCCGAGCGCTACATCGAGGCCCAGGCCGTGCGTCAGCGCTATCGCAGCCGGTTTGCCGAGGCCTTCGCCAAGGTCGATGTGCTGGCCACTCCGGCCGCGCCCACCACCGCACCGCACGGTCAGCACGAAACCGGTTCGCCGGCGTTCAACCAGCCCTTCAGCAACCTCGGCGTACCGACGCTGGCCCTACCCAACGGCTTTGCCGACAACGGCCTGCCGACGGGCCTGCAGCTGATCGCGCCGATGTACGAGGAGCAGCGCCTGATCGACGCCGGCTACCACTTCCAGTCGAATAGCGACTGGCACCTGCGCGTACCGGAGTAAGCCGGAATGCTGCAGTCGCTGCCGCTGATCTGGCTCGGCTACGCCGGCATCGGTGCGCTCTCCGGCCTGCTTGCCGGCATCTTCGGCATCGGCGGCGGGTTCATCATCATCCCCTCGCTGCTGTTCGTCTTCAGCCTGCAGGGCGTGGCTCCGGAGGTGGCCATGCATCTCGCGGTGGGGACCTCGCTGGCCTCCATCGTGGTGTCCGGCAGCGCATCCGCGCTCTCGCACCACCGCAACGGCAACGTGCTGCTGCATCGACTGCGCGAGCTGGTTCCGGGGCTGATGTGTGGCGCGATCTTCGGAGTATTGCTGGCCAGCGCACTTAGCGGCGGAGCCTTGCGGGCGGGATTCGGAGCGTTTCTTGTCCTGCTCTCCCTGCACGGGCTGTCCGGATGGCCACGCTTCGCCCCTGGCAAACGGCCGACACCAGCCGGCAACATGCTCGCCGGCGGTCTGATCGGCGGTTCGTCCGCGCTGTTCGGAATCGGCGTCGGTACGCTGACGATTCCCTGGCTGCGCCGCTGTGGCGAGCCGCTCAAGCAGGCCATCGGCACCGCCGCAGCCTGCGGGGTGCCGAGCGCACTGATCGGAAGCATCACCTTCGTGGTGGTGGGCTGGGGACAACCTGCGCTCCCGCCGGGTGCCACCGGATACATCATGTGGCCCGCCCTGCTCGGAATCGTTCTTGCAAGCATTCCATTTACGCGGCTCGGCGCGCACGTTACACACATCGCTCCGGCACGATTGCTGAACCTGCTGTTCTCCGGACTGATGCTGCTGGTCGGGATAAACATGCTCCTCGCTGAAATCCTGAGCTGAAATCGCCATGCCACCGCTGCGTGACGGAAAACCCGCATTCACTACAATCAGAGATCAAACGGTCACAGCACGCGCCGCGAACCGCTTGGGCTCGCCGTTGCAGGGCACTGCCTTCAATCTCTCATTCCAACGGGGCGAACGGTGAAAACTCAAACGAACGCGCTGGCAGAGCGGATCTACCAGATCATCAAGCAGAGCATCTTCGATTTCGAGTTCATCCCGGGAGACCGGTTTACGGAGCAGGAGATCGCTGCGCGTTTCGGCGTGTCCCGCACCCCGGTGCGCGATGCGCTTTACCGGCTCGAGCGCGAGGGCTACCTGCAGGTCTCCTTCCGGAGCGGTTGGCATGTCCGGCCCTTCGACTTCCAGCGTTTTGGCGAACTCTACGACCTGCGAATCATTCTTGAAGTCGCTGCAGTGACCCAGCTCTGTCAGTCGGGCGATCCTGCCGAACTTAAGCCAGTGCGCACCATCTGGTGCGTGGAGCCATCGGAACGCCTCACTGACGGCCCCCAGGTCCATGCGCTTGACGAAGCCTTCCACGAGGCACTCATCGCCACGACCGGCAATCGTGAGATGGCCAGGATGCACCGCGAAATCAGCGAGAAGATCCGCATCATCCGGCGCCTCGACTTCACGTCCGCCAAACGCATAGAAACCACGTATGACGAGCACCGGAAGATCCTCGACCTGATAGGCAAACGCAAGACCGCCGCGGCATCGATCGCGCTCCGGGCGCATATCGAGGCCAGCAAGGCCGAGGTGCAGAAGATCACCCTGCACATGTTGCACGAGGCGCGTGCAAAGCTCGCGCGGAGCCACCCGAGCAACCTCCCAGTGCAGCAGCCCGTGGGCACGAAAGCCCTCTTGCCGTTCGCAGGCACTTCACCGTGACGCGCACCCGCCTGCCGTCCTTCCCCCTAGCTCCGCTTTCCAGCTAAAGTCGCAGCTTTCCAAACGCTTCGAGTCCCCGTGCGCCTCTTCCGCCTCGCCAGGATCATTCTTGTAAGTCTTCGCTTCGGCCTGGACCGCATCGTGCTCGACGTCGATGCCAGCGGCCGTCTGGCGAAAGTGTGGAAGGTGTTCTTCTTCTGGCGCAGCTTCTCCGAGCCACGCGCCGTGCGGCTGCGTCGCGCGCTCGAATCGCTCGGGCCGATCTTCGTCAAGTTCGGCCAGATGCTGTCGACGCGGCGCGACCTGCTGCCGCCCGATGTCGCCGACGAGCTGGCCCTGCTGCAGGATCGCGTGCCGCCGTTCCCGACCACGCAGGCCATCGGCGTGCTGGAAAATTTCTACGGCAAGCCGGTAGACGAGGTGTTCCGCCGCTTCGAGCGCGAGCCGGTGGCCTCGGCCTCGGTCGCGCAGGTGCATTTTGCCGAGCTGCCCGACGGCACCGAAGTGGCGATCAAGATCCTGCGCCCCGGCATCGAGCGCGTCATCGCGCATGACATCGCCCTGCTCGAAAGCGCCGCCGCGCTGCTCGATGCGCTGTGGGCCGAGGGGCGGCGGCTGAAGCCGCGCGAGGTGGTCGCCGAGTTCTCCAAGCACCTGAACGACGAGCTCGACCTGATGCGCGAAGC
>JBFHJY010000204.1:0-3845 GCA_041595655.1 Azoarcus sp. | reverse complement strand
TGCACGTCGGTGATGGTGACGGTACCGACCTCGAAACTGGTCTTCGCGATCTGCAGCTGTTCGGCCGCAGCCTCGCGCAATTGCGTCACCGCATCGAGCGCATCGAGCGCATTGAGGACGTCGAAATAACCCTGCGCCACACGCAGCATCAGATCCTGCCGCGCCTGGCCGAAGCGCACGCTGGCCAGATCGGTCTGCAGCGCCCCCTGCTTGGCGGCGATGAAGTTCTGCATGCGGAACAGCGGCTGCGTCAGCTGCACGCGCCAGGAATTGCTGTTGTAGCTGTCGGACGGCAGACCGGAGGGATCCGCGGTCGTGCGCGAAGTGTTCGCACTCAGGCCGATCTCCGGCAGCAGGCCGGCGCGTCCCTGCACCACCCGCTCCTGCCCGGCCAGCAGGTTGGCCTGCGCAGCGGCGAACTCCGCATCATTGGCCAGCGCGCGCCGGTACACCTCCAGCAGATCGGACGCGGCTGCGGTCAGCGGCATCAGGCTGGCAACACAGACGAGCAGCATTCGTTTCATCACGGACTCCGGTCAGTACTGCGGCATCGCCGGGTCGACCTCGGCGGCCCACGCGGCAACGCCGCCGGCAAGGTTCAGGACATGCTCGAATCCCTGACGTTCGAGGAACATGCAGACCTGCGCGCTGCGCATCCCATGATGGCACACGACAACGATCTCGCCCTCCGGATCGAGTTCCCCGGCGCGGGCCGGTACGCTGGCCATCGGCATCGGCATGGCGCCGGCAATGTGACAGATGGCGAACTCCCAGGGCTCGCGTACATCGAGCAGCAGCGGCGCGGGAGTTGCGGCGTCGGCCAGACGGCCGGCCAGTTCGGAAGCGGAGATGTGACGCATGAGAACCCTCGGCAGCGGGCGGCACCTGCCGACCGCGAATCATGCGCGATTGTAGCCCTGCCGGCGACCGATCCGCGAATCAGCCCTGCATGATCAGGCTCCGGCCCTGGCAATGGAAGCCGCCCGGCGAGCCCTTGGCGATCTTCTTGGCGGCGGCCGCCGCCGAGGCGACATCCTCGGGCGAGCGGAACTGGCCGGACTCGACCTCGACCGCTCCGACCGACAACGCGGTGAGCGGGAAGAAAGCGGAAAATCCTCGCCGGTCCTCGCTTTCGAAGCCGTTGCGGGCCAGATCGGCAGCGTCGAACAGGCCGCGGGCGCGCTGACCGAACTCATGCACGGCGCGGCGGCAGCGCAGTTCCCAGTCCTCGCTCTGGAACAGCACGACGAAGTCATCGCCGCCGACATGCCCGACGAAGTCCTGGCCCTCGTCACAGGCGTCGAGAATGCTCTGCGCGGCCAGCTTGATCATCTCGTCGCCGCGCCAGTAGCCATACAGATCGTTGTAGGGCTTGAAGTTGTTCAGGTCGAAGTAACACGCGGTGAAGCGCGCACCGGCCACCAGCAGGCGACGGATGTGCTCGGTGATCGGAATGTTGCCCGGCAGCAGGGTCAGCGGATTGGCGTGGCGCGCAGCCTCGATGCGGCGCTCGGTCACCGCACGCACCAGGCTCTCGCCGGTGGCCAGTCCGGCGTAGCGGCCGGCGTCGGTGACGATGAAACCTTCGAACAGGTAGCGCTGGTCGTCGCCCGCCAGCATGCGCACCATCGAGTCGATCGGCACCGTGCGCTCCACTCGCAACGGGCGCGAGTTCATCAGGCTGGTACACGGCCGGCGGCCATGCAACTCGTTGAAATAGGGCTGGGCGTAGCGGTCGAGAAAGGTGCGGCGGTCGATCAGTCCGACCGGGTAGTCGCCGTCGACCACCGCCACGGCATGCACGTGCGGCCATTTGGCGAAGACGCGGCGCACATCGTCGTTGCAGGTGTCGGCGGCCACCGTCGGTGCCTCGACGATCAGGCGCGCGACGGTGTGATCCGGATGCGGCCCCGGCAGGGCATTCGGCAGCACGGCGATCTTGCCGGAAGCCAGCAGCAAACCAACTGCGTCGGGCAGCGCGGCAAGGGGCTGCGCCGACGGGCGGCCGAGCAGATAGCCCTGCGCATAGCGGCAGCCCAGATCACGCAGCACCACCAGCTCAGCCGCGTCCTCGATGCCCTCGGCGACCAGCAAGGTGCCAAAGCGCTCGGCCAGCGTGAGCATGGCGCGCACCATGTCCACCTTGCGCGGGTCACGATGCACCTCCCGCGCGAAGTACTTGTCGAGCTTGACGATGGCCGGCTTGAGCTGCGACCACAGGCGCAGGCTGGAGCGGCCGTCGCCGAAGTCATCCAGCGCCAGTCCGATGTCCTGCGCCGCAAACACGGTCAGCGCCTCGCGCAGGCGCTCATGATGCTCGACACGTTCATGTTCGGTGAGCTCGATCATCAGCCGACCCGGCGCCACACCCGCATCCACCGCCGTGCGGAACAGCCGCGCACCGCGATCGGCGGCGAAGGCCTCGATGGCGGGTGCGCCAAGATTGACGAAGAGCTTGCCCGGCAGGCCGAGCGTGCCGAAAGCGGCAATGGCGCCCAGCGCAGCGGCAAGCTCGAGCTCGAGCAATCGCCCCTCATCGCCCGCACGGCGCAGCAGCACTTCGGGCGACTCCAGTGACGAGCCTTCCGGCCCGCGCATCAGGGCCTCGTAACCGAACACGGTGCCACTGGCGATGTCCGCGATCGGCTGGAACACGAAACGCAGACGCTGCTCTTCGATGATGGTCGCCAGCAGCGACGCCCGCCCGGGCCGGTGGCTGCCTGCCAGTACGTGATCGGGGTGAATGCGGCCCATCGACGGCTCTCTGTGCAAAGGAGCCGCATTGTTGGCGCTTGCGGTTACACCTTCGTGACGGGCGTCAGCCGCCACAGCGAGGTGATTTCGTCCTTGCGCGCGGCATGCAGGGGATCCTCCGCATCCTGCGCGCGGCCGTGGCGCGGGCGTGCATCGAGTCGGTCGCGCACCGCCAGTCCGGCTGCCGCGAAGGCGGCCTGCAGCTCACCGGGCGCACGCAGGCCGAGTCGCTCGGCCAGGTCGGACAGGATCAGCCAGCCCTCCCCGCCCGGCTCCAGATGCTCGGCCAGTCCGGCCAGAAAACCCTTCAGCATCGCGCCATGCGGGTCATACACCGCCCGGTCGAGTGACGAAGCGGCCTTTGCCGGTAGCCACGGAGGGTTGCACACCACCAGACCGGCCCGCCCGGGCGGATAGAGATCGGCCTCGACAAGCTCGACGCGCTCGCTCAAGCCCAGCCGCTCAAGGTTGTCCCGCGCACAGGCCAGCGCGCGCGGCGAATTGTCGGTGGCGATCACGCGCTCGATACCGCGTCGCGCCAGCACGGCGGCCAGCACGCCAGTACCGGTACCCAGGTCGATCGCCGACTTCACGCCGACCGGCAACGGCGCCCGCGCCACGAGATCGACGTACTCGCCGCGCACCGGCGCGAAGACGCCGTAATGCGGATGGATGCGCGCGCCCAACGCCGGCACCTCGACGCCGTTGAGCCGCCACTGCCAGGCGCCGAGCGCACCGAGCAGTTCGCGCAGCGACAGCACCGCCGGCTCGGCCAGTTCGCCCCAGGCGGCATGGCAGGCTGCGGCCACATCGGGCGCCCGGCCCAGCGGCATGCGCCAGCCCGGCTCGAACGGCAGCAGAAGCTGCCCGAGCGTGCGTGCGCGCTGCGCCTGGGTCATGCGGTAGAGATGGAAAGCCTCGGCCGGGTCGGCTGCAGCGCGGCGTCTGCTGCGGCTGCGATCGAAGCGCCGCCCCATGGCCTGCAGCAGCTGGCGCGCATTGTGGTAGTCGCCGGTCCACAGCAAGGCCGTACCTTCACAGCTCATGCGGTAGGCCGCATCGGCCGACAGCGCATCATCGACCACGGCGAC
>JBFHJY010000203.1:0-3852 GCA_041595655.1 Azoarcus sp. | reverse complement strand
GTTGGTGGCGGTGCGTGCGATCGCGCCGGTGGCGGCGAAGCCGCCGAACAAGGGCGCTGCGACATTGGCCACGCCTTGCGCCATCAGCTCCTGGTTGGGGTCGTGGCGATCGCCGATGTAGTTGTCAGCCACGCGCGCCGACAGCAACGATTCGATGGCGCCGAGCAGGGCGATGGTCAGTGCCGGGGCGAAGAGCTTGCCCAAGGTGCTCAAGTCGATCGGCGGCAGGCCGAAGTCGGGCAGGCCCTGCGGGATGCCGCCGAAGCGGCTGCCGATGGTCTCCACCGGAAACACCCACAGCGCGTTGGCCAGCGTGGCCAGCACCAGCACAGCCAGCGGCCCCGGCGCACGCCGCATCCAGCCAATGCGCCGGGCCGCCCGGTTCCACGCCAGCAGCACCGCAACCGACGCCACGGCCAGCGCGATGGTCGGGCCGTGTGCGCTGTGCAGCGCGCCCGAGAGTGCCTCCATCTTGCCGAAGAACTCGCCCGGCATCTGCTCGATCTGCAGGCCGAGGAAGTCCTTGATCTGGGAGATGAAGATCACCACGGCAATGCCGTTGGTGAAGCCGATCACGACCGAGATCGGGATGAAGCGGATCATCGTGCCGAGCTTGAAGGCCCCCATCGCAAACAGCATCACGCCGGACATCATCGTCGCGATCAGCAGGTTGGCCACGCCGTAGTCGAGGACGATGGCGTACACGATGGGGATGAAGGCGCCGGTCGGCCCGCCGATCTGTACTCGCGAGCCGCCCAGCAGGGCGACGAGGAAGCCCGCCACGATGGCGGTCCAGATGCCGGCCGCCGGGCTCATGCCGGAGGCGATGGAAAACGCCATGGCTAGCGGCAGCGCGAGCACGCCGACGGTGATGCCGGAGGCCAGATCGCCGGTCAGGGTTTCCCGGCTATAGCCCGGAAGCGTGTCGAGGATCTTGGGGTGGAAGTGAAGCATGGTGCCTTCTCCAACAGGGGTTCGGGGGCGCGACAACGACGGGGGGCGGGCAAGCCGTTCGTCGTTGTCTGCGCTGCCGAATCATCCAGCGTTTGGAAGGCGTCAAAGGCATCGGGTTGGCAATCTACCGGATGCGCATGCCGGGCTGGGCACCGCTGTCCGGCGACAGGATGTACAGGCCGGAAGCCTTGTCGTTTTCGTCCGAGGCGGCCAGCACCATGCCCTCGGACATGCCGAACTTCATCTTGCGCGGTGCGAGGTTGGCGACCATCACGGTGAGGCGCCCGACCAGCGTGGCCGGGTCGTAGGCCGACTTGATGCCGGCGAAGACCTGGCGCGGCTTGGGATTGCCTTCGGCGTCGGTCTCGCCGATGTCGAGCGACAGGCGGATCAGCTTGTCGGCGCCCTCCACATGCTCGGCCGCGGCGATGCGCGCGACGCGCAGGTCGACCTTGACGAAGTCGTCGATGGAGATGAAGGGCTCGGCCGTCTCAGCCGCCTGCGCCTGATGCTGCTGGCGCTCGGCGTGGCGCTGCTCGGAGCTCGGCACGCCGGCCGGAGCGGGGGCGAGGCTCTCAAGGTTGGCCGCGATCAGGGCGTCGATCTGTTTGCGTTCCACTCGGGTCATCATGTGCTGGTAGGGGGTGATGGTGTGGCCGGCCGGCAGCGGCTGCCAGTCCTGTGGCCAGGCGAGCGGCGCGATGGCGAGGAAGGCCTCGACCTTCTCCGCCATCGCCGGCAGCACCGGCTTCAGGTACAGCGACAGGTCGCGGAACATGGTCAGCGCGGTCGAGCACACCTCGTGCAGACGCGCTTCCTGACCTTCCTGCTTGGCCAGCTCCCACGGCTTGTGGTCGTTGACGTACTGGTTGGCGATGTCGGCCAGACGCATGATCTCGCGCATGGCGCGGCCGAAGTCGCGCTCTGCATAGGCGCGGGCGATGGTGCCGGTGTCGCAGGCGGCGCGGAACTCGGCGCAGGCGGCGTCCTCAGCGGCGGCCAGCTTGCCGTCGAAGCGCTTGGCGATGAAGCCGGCGCAGCGGCTGGCGATGTTCACGTACTTGCCGACCAGATCCGAATTGACCTTGGCGATCATGTCGTCAAGGCTCAGATCGACGTCTTCCATGGTCGAGTTGGACTTGGTCGCGAAGTAGTAGCGCAGCCACTCGGGGTTGAGCCCTTGCGCCAGATACGACTGCGCGGTGATGAAGGTGCCGCGGCTCTTGCTCATCTTGGCGCCGTCGACGGTGAGGAAGCCGTTCACCGCCAGTTGCGTGGGCGCGCGGTAGCCGGCGAAGTGCAGCATCGCGGGCCAGAACAGGGCGTGAAAGTAGAGGATGTCCTTGCCGATGAAGTGCACCATCTCGGTGCCGGCGGTGTCCGCTTTGGCCGCGTCGGTGTAGTCCTCGACATCGAGCCCGCCGGTCTTCTCCGCGAAATTGCGGAAGCTCGCCAGATAGCCGATCGGCGCGTCCAGCCAGACGTAGAAGTATTTGCCCGGTGCGCCCGGAATCTCGAAGCCGAAGTAGGGCGCGTCGCGCGAGATGTCCCAGTCGGACAGCTTGTTCTCGCCCTCGTCGCCCAGCCATTCGCGCATCTTGTTGGCCGCTTCCTGCTGCAGGCGGCGCGTGCCGGAAGCATTGCTGCCGCGCGTCCATTCGCGCAGGAAGGCCACCGCGCGCGGGTCGGACAGGCGGAAGAAGAAGTGCTCGGAGGTACGCAGTTCGGGCGTGGCGCCCGACACCGCCGAGCGCGGGTTCTTCAGGTCGGTGGGTGCGTAGGCCGCGCCGCACACCTCGCAGTTGTCGCCGTACTGGTCCTCGGCGCCGCACTTGGGGCATTCGCCCTTGATGAAGCGGTCGGGCAGGAACATCTCGCGCTTGGGGTCGTAGTATTGCTCGATGGCGCGCGTTTCGATGAAGCCGGCGGCCTTGAGCTTGCCGTAGATGTCCTCGGCGTAGGCACGGTTCTCGGGCGAATGCGTGGTGTGGTAGTTGTCGAAGGCGACGTGAAAGCCGGTGAAGTCGCGCAGGTGCTCGCCATGCACGCGCTCGATCAGCGCCTCGGGCGTGATGCCTTCCTTTTCTGCGCGCAGCATCACCGGCGTGCCGTGGGTGTCGTCGGCGCAGACGTAATGCACGGTGTTGCCACGCATGCGCTGGTAGCGCACCCACACGTCGGCCTGGATGTAGCCTACGAGATGGCCGAGGTGGATGTCGCCGTTGGCGTAGGGCAGGGCGTTGCTGACGAGGATCTTGCGCGGCATGTTGAGAGGAATCCGGTCGAAAGAGGCAATTCTATCAAAGCGGGCGCCTGCACCGTGCGTGCCGCCCAATTCCCGCACTCACGCCATGGGTGAGCCACCGCAGGCGCTTGGGTATCATGCACAGGTTGCGCCCGCGCGGGCGCTGGTCCAGACACAAGGATGCAAACCATGAGCGTCACCCGGGAAGCCGTCTCCGAAGTCCTCAAGTCCGTCATCGACCCCAACACCGGCAAGGATCTGGTCGCCGAGCGTGCCGTGCGCGACGTGCAGGTGGCCGGGGGGCGGGTGCGTGTGGTCGTCGAGCTTGGCTATCCTGCCAACAGCCAGAAGGCAGTCATCGCGGCCTTGGTGCGCGAGGCGGTCGGCAAGCTCGACGGCGTGGCTGATGTGGACGTCGAGGTCAGCTGGAAGATCGTTGCGCACGCCGTGCAGCAGGGCGTGCAGTTGCTGCCGAACGTGAAGAACGTCATCGCCGTGGCCTCCGGCAAGGGCGGCGTCGGCAAGAGCACCACCGCGGCCAACCTCGCGCTGGCGCTGGCGGCCGAGGGTGCGCGGGTCGGCGTGCTCGATGCGGACATCTATGGTCCGTCGCAGCCGCAGATGCTGGGGATTGGCGATCGTCGCCCGGAGTC
>JBFHJY010000202.1:0-3909 GCA_041595655.1 Azoarcus sp. | reverse complement strand
TCCTTGAGCTTGAGCGCGCCTTCCATGGCGATCGGCCAGTGGCGGCCGCGGCCGAGGAACAGCGCATGGTGCTTCATCGCGAAGTTCTGCGCCCACTGCTCGATCTGCGGCTCGAGTTCGAGCACCTTCTGCACGGCCACCGGCAGGTGGCGCAGGCCAGCCAGGTGCTGGGCTTCAACTTCCTCGGGCAACCGGCCGGCCATGCGTGCCAGCGTGAGCGTGAGCAGTGCCAGCGCGGCGAGCTGGGTGGTGAAGGCCTTGGTGGAGGCCACGCCGATCTCGGGGCCGGCGCGGGTGATGAAGCGCAAGGCGGATTCGCGCACGATGGCGGACTCCGGCACGTTGCAGATGGCGAGCGTGCGCGTCATGCCAAGCAGCGTAGCGTGTTTCAGCGCGGCCAGCGTGTCGGCGGTCTCGCCAGACTGCGAAATGGCGACCACCAGTGTGGCGGGGTCCGGCACGCTGGTGCGATAGCGGTATTCGCTGGCGATCTCGACGGTGCACGGGATGCCGGCAATGGATTCGAGCCAGTAGCGGGCGACCAGTCCGGAATGGTAGCTGGTGCCGCAGGCAAGGATCAGCACCTGGCGTACGCCGCCGAGAATCGTCGGGCCGTCGGCACCGAACAGCTGTGGCGTGGGCAGACCGCCTCCGCCGATGATCTCCAGCGTGTTGGCCAGCGCCTGCGGCTGCTCGAAGATCTCCTTCTGCATGTAATGGCGGTAGATGCCCAGTTCCACCGCGTCGGCCGACAGGCTGGAGACATGCACGGGACGCTCGATCGGCTGGCCGGCGGCATCGGTGATGCGCACGGCGTCGCGCGTCAGCTCGGCGATGTCGCCGTCTTCCAGATAGATGATGTTGGGCGTGACCTGCAGCAGCGCGGCGGTGTCGGACGCGGCGTACATGCCGTCATCGCCGATGCCCAGCAGCAGCGGCGAACCGCGGCGGGCGACGACGGCGCGCTCGGGCTCGGATTCGCTCAACACACCGATGGCATAGGCACCTTCGAGTTCGGCAATCGCCAGACGCACGGCTTCAAACAGACTGCCGGCGTCCGCCAGCTTGCTGTGCACGAGGTGGGCAATGGCCTCGGTGTCGGTTTCGGACTCGAACACGTAGCCGGCGGCGGTCAGCCGCTCGCGGATGGACTCGAAGTTCTCGATGATGCCGTTGTGCACCACCGCCAGCCCGTCCGAGACGTGCGGGTGGGCGTTGCGCTCCGACGGCGCGCCATGCGTGGCCCAGCGGGTATGGGCGATGCCGACCGGGGCTGATTCACCGGCCGCGGCATCGGCCAGCTCGGCCACGCGGCCGGTCGAGCGCACGCGGCGCAGGCCGCCGTTGAGCACGGCCAAGCCGGCGGAGTCATAACCGCGGTATTCAAGTTTGCGCAGCCCCTCGATGAGAACGGGTACGACATCGCGCGAAGCGACGGCAGTGACGATGCCACACATGGGGTGATCTCCGGATCAGGTGGATTTCTTGACGGGGCGCTTCCAGCGCAGGCTGGTCTGCTTGACGCGCGAGAGGGTGAGCTGCTCTGCCGGCGCGTCGCGCGTGAGCGTGGTACCGGCACCGATGGTGGCGCCACGGCCCACGCGCACCGGCGCCACGAGCTGCGCGTCGGAGCCGATGAAGGCCTCGTCCTCGATGACCGTGCGGTGCTTGTTGGCGCCGTCGTAGTTGCAGGTGATCACGCCGGCGCCGATGTTGACGCCGGCGCCCACGTCGGCGTCACCGACGTAGGCCAGGTGATTGGCCTTGCTGCCGGAGCCGACATGGCTGTTCTTGACCTCGACGAAGTTGCCCAGATGCACCTCGTCGGCCAGCACCGTACCGGGCCGCGTGCGCGCGTAGGGGCCGATCACGCAGCCGGCCCCGGCGGTAGTCGATTCGATGTGCGAAAACGGCGCAATACGCGTGCCCGCGCCGATCACCGCGTCGCGCAGCACGCAATTGGGCCCCACCTGCACGCCGTCGCCCAGCACCACGCGACCCTCGAACACGCAATTGACGTCGATCCCGACATCCATGCCGCATTCCAGCGTGCCGCGCACGTCGATGCGCGCCGGGTCGATCAGCGTCACGCCGGCGTCGAGCAGGGCGTCGGCGACAGTGCGCTGCAGCTGGCGTTCGAGCGAGGCAAGCTGGCGGCGGTCGTTCACGCCCAGGGTTTCCCATTCGGCGGCGGGCGAGGCCGTGACGACCTCGACGCCCTCAGCAACGGCCAGACCGACGATGTCGGTGAGGTAATACTCCTGCTGCGCATTGTCGTTGCCGACACGCTCGAGCCAGCCGCGCAGGCGGGCCACCGGCGCAGCGAGGATGCCGGTGTTGATCTCCGGAATGGCACGCTCGGCTTCGCTCGCATCCTTGTGC
This sequence comes from Azoarcus sp., assembly GCA_041595655.1. Lineage (GTDB taxonomy): Bacteria > Pseudomonadota > Gammaproteobacteria > Burkholderiales > Rhodocyclaceae > Pseudazoarcus. Next base: position 1,527 of record JBFHJY010000202.1, on the reverse strand, counting down.
TCGACGATGCGCTGCACACGCCCCGCGTCGTCGCGCACGATGCGGCCGTAACCGCTCGGGTCCTCAAGCCCGACGGTGAGCAGCGCCAGACGGTCGTTGCCGGCTGCAGCGAGGAGTCGAGCCAGCGTGTCGCGGGTGATCAGCGGCACGTCTCCATACAGCACCAGCGCCACGCCATCCGGCGACAGTTCGGGCAGCGCCTGCTGCACCGCATGGCCGGTACCGAGTTGCGGACTCTGCAGCACCCAGCGCAGGCCGGGCGCATCGAGCGCGCTGCGCACCTCGTCGGCGCCGTGGCCGACGACGACGCAGATGCGCGCAGCATCAAGTGCGCGGGCGGTGTCGAGCACATGCGCCAGCAAGGGCCGGCCGGCCAGCGGCTGCAGCACCTTGGGTCTGCCCGACCGCATGCGCGTGCCCTTGCCGGCAGCCAGAATCACAACATCCATGAACGCTCCGCAAATACCCGGAAATGGCGGCGATTCTAGCATGCGCACCGGACGCGGCCGGACCGGCCGACGGTAAGAAATCCTCTGCACGCACCCGGTTGAGCCGGTTCGCGCTGCAACAGAACCGCAGCCCGGGTACACGTACAATCGGGACAAGCCCCTGCCGGACGACACCGATGCACAGACCCGCCCCGCGCTTCATCGAGAACCGAACCTTCGACGAGATCGCCATCGGCGACCATGCCGAGCTGTCACGCACGCTGCGCCCGCAGGACATCCAGCTCTTCGCCGTGATGTCGGGCGACGTCAATCCGACCCACGTCGACGCCGAATACGCGCGTTCGGGGCAGTTCCGCGAGATCATCGGCCACAGCATGTGGGGCAGTTCGCTGATCTCGGCCGTGCTCGGCACCGAGTTCCCCGGCCCCGGCACGGTATACATCGCGCAGAACCTGCGCTTCCTGCGCCCGCTGGTGGTCGGCGACACGCTCACCGTGCATCTGACCTGCCGCGAAAAATTCCCGCGTGACCATCACATCGTGTTCGACTGCCGCGCCCTCAATCAGGAGGGCAGCGTCGTCATCGAGGGCGATGTCGAGGTCGCCGCGCCGACCGAGAAGATCCGCCGCACCCGCATGGACCTGCCCGAGGTCAGCTTCTCATCCGACCGCGAGACGCGCTATCGCCACTTGCTGAGCATCACCGAAGGGCTGGCGCCGGTCACGCTGGCGGTGGCCCACCCGTGCGACGCCGAATCACTCGGCGGCGCCATGCTGGCAAAGCAAGCGGGCATCGCCGAGCCGATTCTGGTCGGGCCGGAGTGGCGCATCCGCGCGGTGGCGGAGGAGAACGGCATCGACCTGGCCGGAGTGGAGATCGTGGACGTCGAGCACAGCCACGCCGCCGCCGAAAAGGCCGTAGAGCTGTGCCGCGAGGGCCGCGCCGAGGCGATGATGAAGGGCTCGCTGCACACCGACGAGCTGCTTGGCGCGGTGGTCGACAAGGTCAACGGCCTGCGCACCGGGCGGCGTATCAGCCATGTCTTCGTCGCCGACGTACCGACCTATCCGCACCCGCT
>JBFHJY010000201.1:0-3965 GCA_041595655.1 Azoarcus sp. | reverse complement strand
GTCCAGTTCGCCTGCGGACGCCACGTCCAGCCCGTCCAGCTGCGGTGCCAGATGCTGTACCAGCGCCGGCATGGGGTTGGCCTTGATGGCGTAGTGCAGCTCCACCGCGGCCGGCAGCGCTGCGCGCAACTCGGCCACGCGGGCGTCCAGCAATGCACGGTCGTAGGCGAAGAACGGCGTTCTGCCGGCGCGCGCAGCTAGTCGAGAGAGCGGGATGCCACCGACCAGAAGCTCTTCGCCGGCGACGGAAAAGTGGTTCATCGGGGCATGTGCCGGCGCGGGGCGTGCTTCGTTCATCAGGATTCCTCTCCGGCCGTGGCCGCCAGAGCCTTGCGGTCGATCTTGCCGTTGGGGTTACGTGGCAGGGGGCCTGGCCGTACCTCGACGCGGGTCGGCACCATGTAGGCCGGCATCCGGCTGCGGCACTCGGCGAGCAGCGCCTCGCAGTCGACGCCTTCGTCACCGGCCGGCGTGACGACGACGTGGATGACCTGGCCGAGCGCGGTGTCGGGAATGCCGAAAGCGACGCATTCACCGACCATGCGCGTGGCGTACAGCACTTCCTCGATCTCGGTGGGGCTGACGCGGTAGCCCGAAGTCTTGATCATTTCGTCGCGCCGCCCGATGAAGTAGAAGTAGCCGTCCTCGTCGCGGCGCACGGTGTCGCCGGAATAGACCGCGACCTCGGGCAGCACCAGCCCGTCGCAACGGCACGACAGGTGCGTCGGCAAGGCGCGGAAGCGTTCGGCCGTCTTTTCGGCGTCGTTCCAGTAGCCCATCGCGACCAGCGGGCCGCGCTGCACCAGTTCTCCGGGTTCATGCGGCGCGCATTCCGAACCGTCCTCACGCAGCACCAGCACCTCGGCGTTGGGAATGGCCTTGCCGATGGAGCTGGGTCGGATATCGGCCTGGTCCGGCGGCAGGTAGGTGGCGCGGAATGCTTCGGTCAGGCCGTACATCAGGTAGGGGTGGCTGCGCGGCAGCTTGGTGCGCAGCGTGCGCAGCGTGTCGATGGGCATGCGTCCGCCGGTGGTGGCGAAATAGCGCAGATGCTGGTCCGTACCGTCCGGCCAGTCCAGCTGCGCGAGCTGGATCCACAGCGGCGGCACGGCGGTGAGCCCGGTGACCCGCTCGCGCGTGACGGCCTTGAGTACGTCGCGCGGCAGCAGGTAGTTGAGCAGCACCACGCGCGCGCCGACATGGAAGGCGGTGGTGAGCTGCGAGAAGCCGGCGTCGAAGGACAGCGGCAGCGCGGCGAGCAGCACGTCGTCCGGTCGGTTGTCGAGATACTGCGCCACGCTCTGCGCCCCGGCGACGAGATTGCGGTGCGACAGCACCACGCCCTTCGGGCGGCCGGTGCTGCCAGAGGTGTACAGGATGGCCGCCATGTCGCTGTCGATGACGCGGCTGCCCGCACGCGGCGCGGCGTCGAGCAGCTCCTGCCAGCGGTGTGTGCTGACGCCCTCGAAGCGGGGCAGCTCGTCGATGCTGCCGGTGACGACGACCTGGCGCAGGTCGTGGCAACCGGCCAGCACGGTTTCGAGCAGTGGCAGCCGTTCGGCGCTGGTGACCAGTACGCGGACGTTGCAGTCGCGCAGGATGTAACCGACCTGCGCCGGCTTGAGCAAGGGGTTGAGCGGCACGAGCGCGCCACCGGCGGCGGTCGTGCCGAAAGCGGCGGCCACGAACTCCGGGCGCTTGTCGAGATAGATCGCCACGCGTTCGGCGCGTGCCAGACCGAAGGCGGCCAGTCCGCCTGCCACGCTCTCGCACAGTGCAGCCAGTGCGCCGTACTGCAGCGTCTGTTGGCCCGTCGTCAATGCCTCGTCATCGGGCGCGCGCGCTGCGGCCGCGAGGACAAGTTCGTGCAGCAGGGTCGTGCTGTTCATGCGTGTCCGGTCGTGTGAATCGGGCGCGGCACCGGCCGCGTGCGTAGTTGCAAGTATAATGCGCGATTCGCCGTCGCCCGCGTTGCATGTCGGGCGGGCGGCCATGAATCAAGAGGTCGAAGACTTGAACACCCAGCAGAAAGTACTCGAACTGCTCGACGATGTGCTCGCCCTGGGCGGGCGAGGCCTGCATTTCGATGCTGCCACGCCCCTTTTGGGCAGCGTGCCCGAGCTCGATTCAATGGCCGTTCTGGCGGTCATCCAGGAAGTCGAGATCCGCTTCGGCATCGAGGTGCCGGACGACGAGGTCGATGGCAGTTCCTTCGAGACCGTCGGCACGGTGGTCGAGTTCGTCGATCGCCTGTCGCGCACCTGACGTTTACGCAGGGTGGCGCTCGCCGCCCTGTCGCCCTTGCAGTCCCTGCGGGCCGGATCAGTCCGGCAGGCCGCTCGCAATGAAAGGCGGGTTGGCCAGTCCGGCCTTGCCATATCGCAGCGGATCACCAGTCATCGTGAGCACCTTCCCCCCGGCCGCGGCCAGCACCGCGTGACCGGCGGCAATGTCCCATTCCATGGTGCGCCCGGCGCGGGGATAGAAATCGGCCTCGCCGGCTGCGATCAGACAGAGTTTCAGCGACGAGCCGACGCTCATCCGCGCGGCGACGGGCCGACCCTGCAGGCAATCCGCCAGTGCGTGGGGTGAGTCATGCGAGCGACTGGAGACGACCGTCAGCCCCTCGGCTGGCGGATGGCGGGCCTCGATCGTGCGCCGCAGGCCGCCCTCTTCGGCGAATGCGCCACAGCCGATGGCCCCTGCGAAGAGACGATCCAGCGCGGGCGCGAAAACCACGCCGGCGCTGGGCAGGCCGTTCTCGACGAGTGCGATGTTGACGGTGAATTCGCCGTTGCGGGAGATGAACTCCCGGGTCCCGTCGAGCGGGTCGACCAGCCAGAAGCGTGTGCCGAACTCGGGCAACCCGTCCGCAGCGACGGACTCTTCCGCGACGACCGGAACGCCCGGGGTCAGCGCCGTGAGCGCTTGCGCGATGACGGCTTCGGCTCGCTCGTCCGCTTCCGTGACCGGGGAGTCGTCGCCCTTGCCACGCACCGCGAAATCACCCGCATACACTTCAAGGATGACCCGGCCGGCTTCGCGGGCAATCGGGATCAGCCGCTCGAGCAGTCGGCGGTGCTCGCCAGATATGTCGGAGGCGGGCAATTCACTTGCTCTTGATCATCGTGCCGACCCCGTGGTCGGTCAGGATCTCGAGCAGCAGGCAGTGTTCGACACGACCATCGATGATGTGCACCGACTGGACGCCGCTGCGCGCTGCGTCCAGTGCGGAGCCGATTTTCGGCAGCATGCCGCCCGACAGGGTGCCGTTGGCCACCAGGCCATCGATCTCGCGCGGGGTGAGGCCGGTGAGCAGCTTGCCGTCCTCGTCGAGTACCCCCGGCGTGTTGGTCAGCAGCACCCGCTTCTCGGCGTGCAGGATCTCGGGGAGCTTGCCGGCCACCACGTCGGCGTTGATGTTGTAGGTTTCACCATTCTCGCCGACGCCGATCGGGGCGATCACCGGGATGAAGTCGCCCTTGTCGAGGAACGAGATCAGGCTGGGGTCGATGCCGGTGATCTCGCCGACCTGCCCGACGTCGATGACGTCGCCCGGAGGGGCATCCTTCTTCTGCATCAGCAGCTTGCGCGCGCGGATGAAGCCGGCGTCCTTGCCGGTCAGGCCCACGGCCTTGCCGCCGTGCTGGTTGATGAGATTGACGATTTCCTTGTTTACCTGGCCGCCGAGCACCATCTCGACCAGCTCCATGGTTTCGGCGTCGGTAACGCGCATGCCCTGGATGAACTCGCCTTTCTTGCCGACGCGGTTGAGCAGGTTCTCGATCTGCGGTCCGCCACCGTGCACCACCACCGGGTTCATGCCGACCAGCTTGAGCAGCACCCCGTCACGCGCGAAGCAGTCCTTCAGGTGCGGGTCGGTCATGGCGTTGCCGCCGTACTTGATGACGATGGTCCTGTCGAAGAAGCGCTGTATGTATGGCAGGGCTTCGGCAAGGATCTCG
>JBFHJY010000200.1:0-3995 GCA_041595655.1 Azoarcus sp. | reverse complement strand
CGCATACAGGTTCTGAGCGGCATGGCGCGTCAGCACGACCGGTACCGGCGTTTCGCGCCGGGGACCGGATTTGTCCGCGGGCGCATCGGCCTGCTCGTCCGCGCCGCTTGCCGCGCCGCCGCCGTAGCGCTTCGCGGGGGCTTCCGCTTCCACGATGCGCACCGGCTCCAGCGGCGCCTGGCCGTCCTTCGCCGGCTCGGCGGCGATGTCGAGCAGGATCACCGCGCCGGATTCCACGTCCTGCAGTTGCAGCCGCGTGGGCGGAATCGGCTCGCTCGCCCGCAGGTAGATCGCGCCACCCGCACTCTGCACGCGCAGGTGGTCGCCGACGCTGGCCGGTACGCCGACGCGCACATTGCGGTCGATGAAGACCACGCGCTCCTGGCCGACCACCAGCGGCACCGGCAGGGGCAGGCGCTCCCAGCGCAGGATTTCCACGGCGTGGCTGGCCGGCACGAAACCGAGGGTCAGCAGGACGCCGGCCAGGGCCGACAAGGCAACGGGCTTCATGGGGAGTCTCCCTGCAGGTGGCCGGAGGCGTTGGCGGGCGCGCCGGCCTGGCTCGGCGTCGGCGGCGTTTCGATGCGCTGGGGTGCGCTGGCGTAGCAGTCCAGCGCCAGGCCAAAGGGGTTGTGCTCGGGGTCGATGTCCAGCCGGACGACCTTGATCGGGTAGCGCACCAGGGCGCGCTTGACCTGCTCGGAGCCGTAGTATTCGTCCGCGCTCACGTCGAGCGTGACAATCCAATCGCGGTCGGAAACCACCTTGACGCGCGTGGCCGGAGCGTCGCCGTAGCCGCGGCCGGGAATCTCGTAGATGCCGCGCACGCGCTGACGCAGCTCGCCACTGGCGCGCCGGTACTCGTAGTCCTGTTGCAGAAAGGCCCGGCAGCTCGGCGTCAGGTAGGCCGACAGCGCGCGCAGGTTGCGCGGATAGTCTTCTTCGCCGTTCGCGGGCCAGCGCTGCACCTGCTGCCAAATGTAGAACGAAAAGGCATACACGCTCTCGGGCGGCACGTCCCACCACTTGCGCGTGCTGCCCGAGCGCAGGTCCGGCGGCACATGGATGGTGAGACTCTTCGGCGCACTCCACCAACCGAAGCCGAGCAGCAGCGCCACCACGAACAACGCGCCAGCCCCCAGGCGCAGCGTCTTCACGTGCGCCTGCAGGTGCGCAACCTCGTTCTTGAAACGGCTCATGGCGCCCCTCGATCGGTGTTGCGCCGGGTCGTCCAGTAGCCCGAGCGGGTGATGAGGCGCAGGCCGCCCAGGAGCGCCGCCAGCGCCGGATGCCGTAGGGCCAGCCGCCACTGGAGCTGCCGGTACAGCCAGGTGTCGGGCCGGCCACGCTTCTGTGCGCGCAGGAAGCCACCGCCGATGAAGACGCCCAGCGCGATACCGGCGACGATCAGCGTGGGCACCATGGCGATGCTGTGCGTGAGCCAGGCCAGCGGCAGGCCGAGCGCGAACCCGGCTGCGGCCGACAGGCCGGCGCAGATCCACAACTCGTCGGCGGTCAGCCCGCGCACGACCACCGGCTGGCGGTTCAGCCGGTGCGGCAGGAAGGTCACCAGCGTGTCGCGCAGGGGCTCCGAAGGGACGGCCATCGCTTGCCGCCCTTACAGCACGCCGGTGGCTTTGGTGAGCAGCCAGATGCCGACCACCAGCAGGATCGCGCCCACGGCGACCGTCAGGCCGAACTGGCCCCAGGTGGCGCGGCCGGTGTGGATCTCCGAGTAGCGTGTGTACGCGTGATAGCAGACACCGACGAACATCGAGGCGACCACCAGCAGCGCGATCAGCAGCACGATGTCGTAGCCGTAGTTCTGCAAGGTCTGCAGGATGCCGCTGCCCTGGCCGCGCGATGGGTCTTCCATGGTCGGCAGGCCCTGCGCGAAGGCCGACAGCGGCAGGCCCGCGAGCGCCAGCGGCAGCAGCGGAGCGGCGATGCGGGACGGAATGCGATGGGATGTCGTTGGCGTGTTCATGGCGTATGGCCCTTCGTGACGGTCAGGAGAGGAGGAAGAAGGTCAGCACCAGGTACATCGCCACGAAGCGCACGACGACGGCGAGGAACTGACGTTCAGTGATGCGGTGCTCGGCCCAGCCGACGTAGGCTGTGCGCATGGCCCACACGCCCCACAGCAGCAACACGGCGAACACGAAAGCGAGCACCACGGTAGAAACGGCCGAAGGCGCAAAGCCGCCGTTGGCCTGGAAGGCGGCGACCTGATCGGCAGAGGGCGTCATGGCGACGGCTCCTCGTCGTCGGCGCGGTCGCGGCGGACGTAATCGCCGGCCAGCGGGACGGGATCGCGCGGTTGGGCGCGCTGGGGGACGAGGTAGTCCTGCAGGCCGGCGCGAACGCGGTTCAGGTCGGCACGCAGTCGGGCGTAGTCGAAGTGGTAGCGGGTGCGTTCCTGCGGAGCGGTATTGGCGGCGTGCTCGGCGAGGCGGTCGATCAGGTCGAGTTGGCGGGCGAGCGCGGCGAGCTGCTCACGCTCCGAGGCGAGGCTGTCAGCAGCGACAGCAGGCTGCAGCGTCGAGAACGAGACAGCCAACACCACGGCAAGCGCAGGCCATGCGGATGTGCGGCGGTTGGTCTGTCCCATTGTGCCATTCCCCGTTGAAGCGGATGGCCAGATGCTGTGGCGCGCTCTCGCTTTGCGCCGCAGGGAATGGGAACTACGGCATGACCGGATTCCCGGGGCGAGCTGGCAATCAACCGTGCAATGCTTCCGGGATTGCGGAGTTGGCCAGCGCCTACCGCAGCTTGGTAGAATTGGCTAAACTTGGCAATCGTAATCTACGAATTACCAGATCGGATGGTTTCCGGATGACTGAAGTCGAGAGCGAGATCCTCACGCTTGAGGAGGTCGCGGCCTACCTCAAAGCCGGGAAACGGACGGTCTATCGCCTTGCCCAGAAAGGAGAGATTCCGGCGTTCAAGCTTGGAGGTACCTGGCGCTTCCGCCGCTCGGAGCTGGATCGATGGATCGCCGAAAGCATCAGCAAGAAGAGGTCGGAGGCAGAGTGAGCGTGCGCCACATCGGCAACCGAATCACATTCGGGAAAGAACGAAGGGGAGGACTGCTGGCGTGCCAGTTCCCATAATTGATCTTTTTGCTGGCCCAGGAGGGCTCGGGGAAGGATTTGCGTCCCTGCAGGGCCACAAGCGGCAGCCATTCTTCGAGATCGCCCTTTCCATTGAAAAGGATGCTGTCGCACATCGCACGCTGACGCTCAGGGCAGTGTTCAGGCGTTTGCGTGGCACCAAGGACGTCAAGCACTATTACAGCTACATTCGAGGCGAGATCGACGAGGCCGCTTTCCGCAGGATCCCTGCCGTGGCCAGCGCCTTCGAGCATGCTGCCACCGAGGCGAGGTGCCTGGAGCTTGGCAAGTCCGACGACGTCAGTATCGATAGGGAAATTCGAGCTGCACTGAAGGGGCAGGAAACCTGGGTGCTGATTGGCGGCCCGCCCTGCCAGGCGTATTCGCTGGCGGGGCGCTCCAGACGCACCAACGACAAGGACTTTCACAAGGATGAAAAGCACTTCCTCTACAGGGAGTACCTGAGAATCATCCAGGTGCACAAGCCCACCATCTTCGTGATGGAGAATGTCAAGGGTCTGCTTTCCTCGAAGCACTCCGGCGACCCGATGTTCGAGAAGATCATTGCGGATCTCTCGATGCCGACCGAGGGGCTCGAATATGAGATCCGCTCCTTCACCAAGAAGGGCGATGGCAGTTCGCTGGAACCCACCGACTACCTAATCCATTCGGAGCGGCATGGGATCCCGCAAAGCCGGCATCGCGTGATTCTGCTCGGAGTGAGAAAGGGGCTGGACATGCCTCAACACCAGTTGCTGGCACCGGTAGCAAGGCCTGTCACGGTCAAGCAGGCCATTGACGATCTTCCCCGAGTCCGCAGCAAGCTGTCGCGTGGCGATTCAGTGGAGGCATGGCGCAAGGCTGTTCAGGCTGCACCCGCTT
>JBFHJY010000199.1:0-3997 GCA_041595655.1 Azoarcus sp. | reverse complement strand
GGTCAGCGACTTGCTCAGTTCAAGCTCGCGACCGGCGTTCGCGCCACTCAGGACCTGAATGACACCGAGCCGATCGAGCGCAGGCTCGACAGGTGCGCCATGTTCCAGCGCATCGGCTGGCAGCACCTGAGTCCGGATCGCACTGCCGTCACGTGCGCCCGGCGTAACCGGAACCGACTCCGCAGCGGACGCAGCAGACGTCATGTCGAATGGCTTCAGTGCAGCCGTGTCGACCATCTCGGAGGCAGAGAGGCCGGGCTGCGAGGTGTCGGTCAGAAACTTGAGACGATATTTTCCGAGCTCGACCACGTCGTTGTTCTGCAGAACATGCTTCTTGATCGGCTGCCCATTCACGTAGGTGCCGTTGGTACTGTTCTGGTCCTCGAGGAAGGCATCGTCGAGGATGCAGGTGATCACCGCATGGTGCCCACTGATCGCAAGGTTATCAATCTGGATGTCATTATTTTGCTTGCGCCCGATGGAGGTTCGCTCCTTGTCGAGCACGATTTCCTTGAGCACCAGCCCATCCATGCTAAGAATCAACTTCGGCATTGCCTGCACCCATCTATCGGTTGGCGCGCCCAGCGCGCAGAATCCTCACAATCATGCCGTCAGCCGGCCAAGCGCGCAATGATGACGGACACATTGTCGCGCCCGCCATGGGCAAGCGCGGCGTCAACCAGCCCCTGAGCCACCTCATCAACCGAACCTGTCGCACCGAGCAGACGCGCAATTTCACGCGCATCGAGCATGTCGGTCAAGCCGTCCGAACACAGCAGAAAGCGGTCCTTGTCCGCAAGCGCATGCATGCCAACGTCGACGACCACCGTCGGCGCCACGCCAAGGCCTCGCGTCAGCAAGCCTCGATTCGGCATCTGCATGGCCTCGTGCCGAGCAATCAGGCCCGCATCGACCTGCGCCTGCAGAACCGTGTGATCGCTCGTCAGCTGTTCGAGCTCGCCATGTCGAAGGCGATACAGGCGGGAGTCCCCCACGTGCGCACACACCAGCGCGTCCCCGGCCACGCATGCCGCCACCATCGTTGCCCCCATCCCGCTCAGATCTGCGTTGGCCGCCCCCGCCTGACGAATCGCCTCGTTGGCTGCGTTCAGGCCCTCGCACAACACGTCGGCCAGGGCGTTCGCCTCAAGATGGGCGCCATCCGCACTGCGCTGCAGATACTCAAGGACGGTACGAACCGAAAGCGCCGAAGCCACATCGCCGCCCTGATACCCCCCCATGCCATCCGCCAGCAGGAGCCAGCCATTGTCGGCATCGATACAGATGGCATCCTCATTCCTGCGCCGAACATGCCCGACATGCGACAAGCCCGCATACTCGAAACCGGATGTGTTCGCTGTCACGGGGGAAAGCCGCACTTCGGGCTCAGACATCGTCGCTGGACTCCTTCAGGTCGTTGGGGGCACCCCATGAACGGCAATTCATACCGCCATTCTAGACTGTCCCGTCACCCGGCCGGCAGTGACCCGTCCTAAATAGCGTTGACACCTATTTAGGACGATCAACAGTCTATCGACTGGTTTTAGACGACGCCCGATGAACCTCATCGGGCGTTTTCAATTGTAGCGAGCAGTGCGGGCGCTCGGCGTTGTAGATGGCGACGGACTGGTCCACCATCTGACGAGCTTGGTGCAAATCCAGCGGCACCTGGAGTAGCAGTTCGTTCTTGAGAATGCCATTGACGCGTTCGGCCAAGGCATTCTGGTAGCAGTCGTAGCCATCGGTCATTGAACACCTCAGTCCATGCTTGCGGTGAATGCGCTGGTACTCGTTTGAGCAATACTGAATGCCGCGATCAGAATGGTGCACCAGCGGCCCGCTCGTGAGTCGCCTCCTGAGCGCCATCTTCAGCGCCTTGGCGACGTGCTCGGCGTGCAGGCTGTCATGGACGTGGTAGCCGACGATCTTGCGCGAGTACGCATCGGTGACCAAGCTAAGATAAGCGCAGCGCTCCCGTGTGGGCAGGTAAGTGATGTCGGCAACCCAAACCTGCTCGCTACCTTGGGGTCGGACTTGCTCGGGACCAGCTTTGAGCAGGTTCGGATGGCGCCTGAAGCGATGGTGGCTGTCTGTCGTCTTGTGATAGGCGCGCCGGGTCGGCACCAGCAGGCGACGGGCGCGTAGCAGATCGAACAGTGCATCGCGTCCAATACCGATGCCCTCTGCGCACAACGCCGGGGAAATCAGGTGGTGCAGCTTGCGCGTCCCCATTCGAGGCTGACGCATCCGCCTATGCTTGACCAGCGCCACGATGCACTCGTGTTTGCGCTCATCGGCCGCCCTTCGGTGCTGCCACTGGTAGTGGGCTTGACGGCTCACGCCCATGTAACGGCAAGCCCTCGAGACGCTCAATCCTTCGACGGACGCTTGCGCGAGGACTTGCCCAAAGGCTTTTTTACGACGCGCACCCCGTAGTCCTTCTTGAGCACGTCGATCACCGCTTCAAAGAACCGGGATTTCTCCTCGGACTCTTTGAGCAGGGTTTCCAGTTCCTTGATCCGTTGCTCCGGCGTCAGGGGCTGGCTTGGCGAGGGGCGAGTTGGCTTGGTCATACCACCGTAGTGTGCCACTGGCCCCCAGTTCTGGCGACCATGCTTGCGCAACCAGACCAGAACGGTCGAGCGACCCTGGATCCCATAGCGCGCCTGCGCCTCTCTGTAGGTCAGCTCGCCCTTTTCCACCTGCTCCACGACCGCCAGCTTAAAAGCCAACGTGTAATCGCGCTGCGTTCTCTTAACCCCTGTGGCCATCTGGCATCTCCTTTTCTGATTCGAAAAGGTGTAAACCTCTGGTAGGACGGGTCACGCACGAATAAAAAGGGTGGCTGCGGCCACCCTTATTTTGTTCCTGCCCCATTCCTGCCGATCTCCCGTCCGCATTGCCGGCGGAGGCTTGTAGCTGCGGGGAACTCAGTGCCGGCCGCGCGCCAGGCGATCCAGCTCGGCGGCACTGAACCCGGCCGCCAATCGCGCCTCACGATGCAAGGGCGGCTGCGGCCAAGGCGCTTCGAAGCGGGCAATCAGATCGAGGTAGCACGCCTCGGCATCCAGCCCCCTGTCCTCACAGCACTTGCGGAACCAGCGGTCGCCAATCGCGACATGCCCCACTTCGTCACGCAGGATGATGTCGAGCACCGCAACGCTCTCCCGGTCACCGATACTGCGCAACTTGTCCGCAATCGGTGGCGTGGCATCGAGCCCGCGCGCCTCGAGCACACGCGGCACCAGCGCCATGCGGGACAGCACATCGTCCGCGGTACGGCAGGCCATCTCCCACAACCCGTTGTGCGCGGGGAAGTCTCCGTAGCCATACCCCAGGGCAGTCAGGCGTGCCTGCACCAGACCGAAGTGATACGCCTCCTCCGCCGCCACTTTCAGCCATTCGTCGTGGAAGCCGCGCGGCATGCTGCGAAAGCGATGCACGCAATCGAGCGCGAGATTGATGGCATTGAATTCGATATGCGCAATCGCGTGCAACATCGCCGCATGCCCTTCGCGCGTGCCCACCCGACGGGCGGAGAGTTGCTGCGGCGGCACGAGCAGCGGACGTTGCGGGCGCCCGGGCACCGCCACTGCGTGCGGATCGTCCACGCCAGGCACAGGCTCAAGCGCGCCGGCGCACCAGTCCGAACGCAGCTGCATCGTGGCCGCACATTTGGCCTCGGGATCGTCGAGCATCATGGCCGCCAGGGCGGCTTCGTGAAGATTCTGGGTCATGCTGCAAATTTTAACGGCAGACATGCGCGACAGGTTGGCAAGCCAACATCGCGTAATACGCCAGTCGTGCCTGCATTGTGGTAAAAATGGACGTCCGCGACATCATTCGTCACCGCACCTCCGGATCCAGCAGATGACTCAGCCACCCACCCCCGAAACGACGCCCCGCAACTTCCTGGGCGCCGACGAAGCAAGAGCAACCATCCTCGACGCGGTCAGCACCATCGTTGGCTGGGAGCGTGTTGCCGTGCGCGCAGCGC
>JBFHJY010000198.1:0-4071 GCA_041595655.1 Azoarcus sp. | reverse complement strand
TGCCCCTATCCGCGGACAAACGACCCGGGCGCCGGCTCGACCGCCGGGAGCACGGTGCCGATCTCCGGGGCCGGCACCCTTTCCTGGGCGTGCTGGCCGGTGGTCAGCCAGTCGTGCCATTCGGGCCACCACGAGCCGTCGCGCTTCTCGGCATGCGTCAGCCATGCGTCGGGGGTCCCGGCGCCCGCGTCGAGGTCGCGGGCGAGGGAGTCCAGCTTCGGGTCCTGCCACCACCCCAGTGCCATCACGGTGTTGGTGTCGAGAACCACGCGAACACTCATGCCCCGGCCTGTACGGGGCTGTCGAGGCGCTGCTTGACGTAGCTGCCGGGGGCATCCTCGATGGGCGCCAGCGGACCGGCAGCGGGGTCGCGGGCCGGCACCTGCTTGTCGTCCTGCGCGGTGATCCAGGCCTGCCAGTCGTTCCACCATGAACCGGCCTGCGGCGCGGCGGCGGCGAGCCAGTCGTCGGGGCTCTCGGGCAGGGTCTCGTCGGCGCCGGTCCAGTAGCAGTACTTGTTGGCCACCGGCGGATTGACGATGCCGGCGATGTGGCCCGAGCCGCCGAGCACGAAGCGCACCGGGCCGCCGAAGTGGCGCGCGCCGGAGTAGGTGCTCTTCCACGGCGCAATGTGGTCTTCGGCGGTGGAGATGAAGTAGCTCGGGGTCCTGATCCTGCTCAGATTGATCTTCACGCCGTCGAGCTCGATGCCGCCCGGCTCGATCAGGCAGTTCTTCAGATACATGTTGCGCAGGTAGAAGCTGTGCATCTTCGCCGGCAGGCGGGTGGAGTCGGAGTTCCAGTACAGCAGGTCGAACGGGAACGGATCCTTGCCGAGCAGGTAGTTGTTCACCACGAAGGACCAGATCAGGTCGTTGGAGCGCAGCATGTTGAAGGTGGTGGCCATTTCCGAACCTTCGAGGTAGCCGCGCTCGCTCATCTTCTTTTCGAGGGCGGAGACCTGCTGCTCGTCGATGAACACGCCCAGTTCGCCCGGCTCGGCGAAGTCGGTCAGCGTGGTCAGGAAGGTTGCGGCGGCGATGCGCTTCTGACGCCTGGCGGCAAGCCAGGCCAGCGCGGTGGCGAGCAGCGTGCCGCCCAGGCAGTAGCCGACGGCGTTGACCTGGCGCTCGCCGGTCTGCTCCTCGATGGCATCCAGCGCGGCCAGCACGCCTTCACGCAGGTAGGCGTCGAAGCCCAGTTCGGCGAGGCTCTCGTCCGGGTTCACCCACGAGATCACGAACACCGTGTGCCCTTGGTCGACGCACCACTTGATGTACGAATTCTTCTCGCGCAGGTCGAGGATGTAGAACTTGTTGATCCATGGCGGCACGATCAGCAACGGGCGCTTGAGCACGGTATCGGTGCCCGGCGCGTACTGGATGAGCTGCATCAGGCGGTTCTGGAACACCACCTTGCCGGGGCTGGTGGCGACGTTGCGGCCCAGCTCGAAGGCCTCGGTGTCGGTCATGCGGATGCGCAGTTCGCCGTCGCCGCGTTCGATGTCGTCGAGCAGGTTGCTGAGCCCGCGCACGAGGTTCTGGCCACGGCTGGCGACGGTTTCGCGCAGCACTTCGGGGTTGGTCAGCGCGTAGTTCGACGGGCTCAGCGCATCGATGTACTGGCGCGTGAAGAACTCGACCTTCTTCTGCGTCTGCTCGTCCAGGCCGTCGACGCCGGCGACGGTGTCGTGGATGTGGCGGGCGGTGATCAGGTAGGACTGCTTGATGAAGTCGAACAGGAAATGATCCTGCCACTGCTCGTCCTTGAAACGCTTGTCGCCCTTTTCGGGGCTCACGACGGGGGCGGCTGCGATGCCCATCATGCGCATCATCGAGCTCTGCCACAGCGCCATGTAGTCGCTGGCGAGCTTCATCTGCGCCTGCATGACGGCGAAGGGGTTGGCCATCATGCGCGTCATCAGGTCGGCAAAAGCCTGCGTCAGGCCCAGTTCGTCGCCGGCCGGCTGCAGGCCTTTCTGCAATTGCCGTTGCATGCGTTCTTGCAGCATGGCCGAGGCGCGCTGCGCGACTTCGGCGTAGGTGGCTGCGGCTTCTGCGGGATCGGGCTGGGGGGCGTTGTCCTGCGGGGCGGTCGTGGCCATCGGGGGCTCCTGAGTCAGCGGTTGCGCGCGTAACGGATGCTGCCGTCGGCCTCCTCGATGCGACGGATGCTGCCCCGCCGCTGCAGGTAGTTGAGATGGGCAATGGCTTCGCCCATCGCGAACATCACCTGATGGTTGTCGAGTTCGCGCCGGAACAACGTCGGCAGCAATTGGGCGGCACTCACGGGCCGGTCCATGGCCGCGATTAGTGCGCTGCAGCGATCCGCGTGATGCGCCTCGAGTTCATCGATTCTTTCACGTATTCCGCGGAAAGGTCTGCCGTGAGATGGTAGCACGAGGGTGTCGGCAGGCAAGTTTTTGATGCGGTGCAGCGAACACAGGAACCAGCCCAGCGCATCGTCCATCGGATTGGCGGCATGCACGCTGACGTTGGTCGAGATGCGCGGCAGCAACATGTCGCCGGAGATCAGCAGGTCGGCTTTGGCACAGTACAGGCTGGCGTGCTCCGGCGAGTGCCCGTGGCCGATGATGACTTCCCAGCCGCGCCCGCCGATGGTCAGGCGGTCGCCGCTGAACATGCGGCGATGCTCGCGCGGCAGTTCCGGCACGCCGCGCGCATAGGTGTTGCCGCGGGCGGCGAGCGCCGCGAGTCGTTCCTCGTCCAGCCCGTGACGGTGGAAGAAGGCCACCATGTCGGCAGGCGCATGGCCCGGCACGGCGTGCCACACGGCTCTTGCCGCCAAGTACTCGGCCTCGGTGATGAATACCGGCGCATCGTCGCGCGCGGCCAGCCAGGTCGCCAGACCAAGGTGGTCCGGGTGGAAGTGGGTGACGACCACGCCGGAGATGCGTCGCCCGTCGGCGGCCAGCACCTGCTCCCAGATGGCCTGCGTTTCGGGCGTACCGAAGCCGGTGTCGACGATGGCCACATCGTCGCCGTCATCGAGCAGCCACAGGTTGATGTGATCGAGCGCAAACGGCAGCGGCATGCGCAGCCAGCGCACGCCCGGCGCCACTTCGATGGGCTGGCCGGGCGCGGGGACGTCGTCAAAGGGGTAGTCGAGGCTCACGGTGCGATCTTCCACTCGGTGTCGGACTGGTGGGCCGCATGGTAGCGCGATGGCCCCGCGCGGGGCGAAATGGCACACTGTCGGCCTGCCCCGACCCCTTCAGGAGAGAAGCGCAATGAGCGCCCCCATCGATTTCTGGTTCGACTTTTCCTCCCCCTACGGCTACCTCATGGCCGAACGCATCGACGCGCTGGCGCAGAAGCACGGCCGCGAAGTGCAATGGCGCCCCTTCCTGCTCGGCGCGGTGTTCAAGCACACCGGCGGTCAGCCGCTGCCTTCGCATCCGATGAAGGGGCCGTATTCGCGTCACGACCTGCAGCGCTCGGCGCGCTTTCTCAGCCTGCCGCTGCAGCTGCCGGAGTCCTTCGCGGTATCGGCGCACCAGGCCTGCCGCGTGTTCTACTGGCTGGCCGCGCGCAACCCGCAGCTGGCGCGTGATTTCGCGCTGGCGGTGTATCGCGCCTTTTTCGTCGAAGGCCGGGACATCACCTCGGTGGACGTGCTGGCCGACATCGGCGAGAAGCTCGACATCGCGCGTGAAGCGGTGGTTGGCGCCACCGCCGACGACGCGGTGAAGACCCACCTGCGCGAGGTGTGCGAGGCGGCGATTGCCGGCAACGTGTTCGGCTCGCCCTTCGTCGTCATCGATGGCGAGCCCTTCTGGGGTGCCGACCGCCTGCCGCAGATCGAGCGCTGGCTCGAAAGCGGCGGTTTCTGAACGTCATGCTCCCGCAGCGCGTGCGCATCGTCGAGGTCGGTCCGCGCGACGGCCTGCAGAACGAGCAGCAGCCGGTGTCGGCCGACACCAAGGCCGAACTCGTCGCAAGGCTGGCCGATGCCGGCCTGCGCAGCATCGAGACCACCGCCTTCGTGTCACCCAGATGGGTGCCGCAGATGGCGGACGCCGCCGAGGTCATGGCCCGGGTGAACGCCGCG
>JBFHJY010000197.1:0-4093 GCA_041595655.1 Azoarcus sp. | reverse complement strand
TTGATGACGAAGATCAGGTTGTCGAGCTTCTCGCGCGCGGCCATGCCGATGGCGCCGAGCGATTCGACCTCGTCGGTTTCGCCGTCGCCGAGGAAGGCCCACACCTTGCGCTTGGCCGCGCGTTCGGCGTCGATCAGGCCACGGCTGGCCATGTACTTCATGAAACGCGCCTGGTAGATCGCCTGGATCGGGCCCAGGCCCATCGATACCGTCGGGAACTGCCAGAAATCCGGCATCAGCCAGGGGTGCGGGTAGGACGAGATGCCCTTGCCGGAAACTTCCTGGCGGAAGTTGTCCATCTGTTGTTCGTTGAAGCGGCCCAGCATGTAGGCGCGTGCATACACGCCCGGCACGGCGTGGCCCTGGAAGAAGATCAGGTCGCCGTCGTGCTTGCCGTTGGGAGCGTGCCAGAAGTGCGAGAAGCCGACGTCGTACAGCGCGGCCGCTGACGCGAAACTGGCGATATGACCACCGACGTTGGTGTGCTTGTTGGCACGCACCACCATCGCCATGGCGTTCCAGCGGATATAGGAGTGGATCTTCAGCTCCATGTCCGCATCGCCCGGATACTGTGGCTGCAGATCGACCGGAATGGTGTTGATGTACTGCGTGTTGGCGGAGTAGGGAATGTCTGCGCCGTGCTGCTGTGCGGTATCGATCAGGCGCTCGATCAGATAGTGGGCACGCTGCGGACCTTCGCTGGCGATCACGCCGTCGAGTGCTTCAAGCCATTCTTGGGTCTCCTGCTGGTCCGTGTCGTTCTGCAGCAGGATGTTCGGGTTGGCGGTCATGGTTGTCTCCTCATGCCGTTCTGTTTTGCGGGCTCGGCCCGGTTCGGGCGGAGCGTTGTTCTGTGGAGTCGCCGTCGGGGTAGGTCGGCACTCCGGAGTGTTTCGTAATATAAAACGATGTTTCGCAAGGCGCAATCATGCGCCGCACCATGACCCTGGTGCGGAGCGAGCTTGTGCAAGCGTAGGGGAAAAACCCGATGCCGTCCAAGGCGCGCCACTGTCAGACTGATTCACCTTCCATCCGCGCGCCATGTCGATGTCTCCACTGCCGGGCCCCGCCCCGACTTCCTCTCAACGCTGGTACTGGACTGCCCCCTACGTCGCCATCGCGGTGCTGGTCGTGACCGCCTGTGCCATCGTTTGGCTGCTGCAGCAGCGGGAGGCCGAATCCTTGCGCGGCATGGTCGTGCGCGATGTCCAATGGGCCGAGAAGACCATCCGGCTGCACAAGCAAAGCGCAGAGAATTTCCTGCAGCAACTGGCCAACGATCTGGCCAGTGGCAGTCTCGACGGTGAGGAGTTCGATCAACGCGTCACCGGGCATATCGCCGTGCATGGGCAGTTCGTGGAAGTTGCATGGATCGGTGATGACGAACGGGTGCGCTGGGCTGCGCCGGCGTCGACCGCTTCGCTGCGCGTCTCCGATCCGCTGGATGTGGAGCAGCTGGCGTCGTTCCGGCGCGCCCAGGAGCTGGGCATGATCAGTTACGGTGCGCCGCGTCAGGCGGGAGTCGGCGGCAGCATCCTGCACGTCCATGTGCCGGCCCGGACCGGGGAGCTGTTCGTCGGCACCATCGTCGGCATGTTCTCCGCCGAGCGCATGGTCGCAGAACTCGTTCCCGACTGGTTTGCCGAGCGCTACCAGATCAGTCTCGTCGATGCGCGCGGGCAATCGGTCGCGGTCAATGGCGGCTCACTGCCGCTGGACGAGCGGATCGCCTTCGAATTGCCGCTGGATCTGCCGGGAGCCGGTCTGGTGTTGCGGGCGGTCGCCTTCCGGACCGTCGACGCGTCGCCCTACGCGTTCTTCCTGATCGTCATCATCGGCCTGTCGCTGATCGTGCTGTGGAGTTTCTGGCTGCTGCGCGAACACATGCAGCGCCGTCGCGCAAGCGAGGACGCCTTGCGCGAGGAGTCGGCCTTCCGCAAAGCGATGGAGGAGTCGGTCATCACCGGGCTTCGTGCCATCGACCTGTCCGGGCGAATCATTTACGTCAACCCCGCCTTCTGCCGGCTCGTCGGCTTCGCCGAGGACGAGCTGCTCGGCGCGGTGCCGCCGTTCCCGTATTGGCCGGACGATTCGCATGATGACTGCCGTCGTGAACTCGAGATGTCGTCTTCCGGCCGAGCGCCGTCGAGCGGCTTCGAGCTGACCATCCGGCGACGCAGTGGCGAACGGCTCGACGTGCGTTTCTACCTGTCGCCGCTGATCGATCTGAATGGCCGCCAGACCGGCTGGATGGCGTCGGTGGCCGACATCACCGAGCCCAAGCGCGTGCGCGCTGCGCTGGAAGAATCGCAGAAGCGCTTCGAGGCGGTGCTTGACGGCCTTGACGCGGCGGTGTTCGTTGCCGAGGCCTGCGACGACACCATTCTCTACGCCAACCGCGTTTTCAAGAACATCCACGGCTACGACGTCGTCGGACGCACCATCGCCGGGGTCTCGGCGCCTCAGCCGGACAGTGCTGAATACAAGGCCGACGCATGTCAGCTCGACCCGGCCACGCTGCCGCGCGAGCTCTATGATGGCGAGGTGCAGCACCGGTTGTCGGGACGCTGGTATCACCTGCGTGAACATGCATCGCGCTGGGTGGACGGTCGCGTGGTGCGCATGGGCATCGCGACGGACATCACCGACCGCCACGAGGCTGAGGAGATCGCCCGTCGCCAGGAAGAGCGTTTGCAGCACACTGCACGCCTGATCACGATGGGTGAGATGGCCTCGACGCTGGCCCACGAGCTGAACCAGCCGCTGTCGGCCATCGCAAATTACTGCATGGGTTGCGTGACGCGGCTGGAGGCCGACAACTATCGCCGCGAGGATCTGCTTGCGGCGATGACCAAGGCCAGCCTGCAGGCCGAGCGCGCCGCCAAGATCATCGGCCGGGTGCGCGACTTCGTGCGCAAGAGCGAACCGCGTCGTGCTGCCATCAACCTGGCCGACACGCTGGAGGATGCCATCGGCTTTGCCGAAATCGATGCGCGGCGCAGCGGCGGGCGCATCGTCCTGCAGGTGGAGTCGGGCCTGCCCGAAGTATTTGCCGACCGCATCATGATCGAGCAGGTGGTCATCAATCTCGTGCGTAACGCCCTGGAGGCCGCAAGCGGTCTTCCCGCAGCGCGTCGCACCGTGACGGTGCGGGCGCGGGCGGTGGAGCTTGCAGCGGTCGAGGTCTCGGTGTCCGATCGCGGTCCCGGTATCGACGAGGCGCAGCGCGAACAGCTGTTCATGCCGTTCCATACGACCAAGCCCGAGGGCATGGGCATGGGGCTCAACATCTGCCGCTCCATCGTCGAGTTCCACGACGGCCATCTGGAGGTTGCCGACAACCCGGGAGGTGGTACCGTATTCAGCTTCGTCCTGCCCACCGGAGCTGCGCGTGAACAAGTCGCCTGATTCGCCCGAACAGGTCATCCACATCATCGACGATGACGAGGCGCTGCGCGACTCCCTCGTCTGGTTGCTCGAGTCGAACGATCATTGCGCCCGCAGCTATGCGTCCGGTGAGGATTTCCTTGCCGTGCTCGTCGATGACATGGCCGGTTGCGTGTTGCTCGACGTGCGCATGCCCGGCATGTCCGGACTGGAGCTGTTCGAGCTCTTGCGTGCGCGCGGTTTCGGGCTGCCGGTGATCTTCATCACCGGCCACGGCGATGTGCCGATGGCGGTCGAAGCGCTCAAGCGCGGCGCTTACGACTTCATCGAAAAACCCTTCGGCGATCGTGACGTGCTGGACCTCATCGAAGCGGCGCTGGCACATGAGGGCAAGGAGCGGGAGCAGCGCACGCTGAGGACTGAAGTGTCCCGCCGCCTCTCCGAGCTGACCCAGCGTGAGCACGAGGTGCTGCAGCTGATCCTCACCGGCAAGCTCAACAAGCAGATTGCCGATGTCCTTGGCATCAGCATCAAGACCGTCGAGGTGCATCGCGCCCGGGTCATGGAGAAGATGGGCGTGCGCTCGCTCGCGGAACTGGTCCAGAACGTCATGACTGTGGATCCCTCGATCCTGCGCAGCTGATTGCCCGGCGCGGCCTTGCGGCCTTTTCTGTTATCGTCGAACGGATCGCCCCCGGCTTCATCG